>CAZEYK010000103.1:0-1527 GCA_964516055.1 uncultured Gammaproteobacteria bacterium | reverse complement strand
TTCCATGGTCAACATGTCCCATCACCACCACCACAGGAGGTCGTGACGTAGTGTGTTCCCCTCGTTTCAAAGCTTTTTCTAATGCGTTTGTTCGTTCTTCTTCTTTTGATTCATCAACAACATCTTTCGTACTTACCTGTACCGGATGAAAACCTAATTCTTCTGCCATAATTGCGGCAGTATCATAATCAATATTTTGATTTTGATTTGCCAAAATACCACTTTTCATGAGTTCGGTAATAACCTGCGTAACAGGCAACTGCAATCGATCGGAAAAATCCCGAACAGTAATCAATCGTGGTAATGATACCGTAACTCCTTCTTGTTTTCGTAGTTCTCGCTCTTTTCTTTTTTTATCTTCTAGTTCTTCTCGTTGTTTACGATCAAGATCATACTTAATACGTTTCCACTGTTTCATGACCTGATTGGCCATACGGTCATCAATTTTGATAGATTTTTTCCCAATATCAAAACCATACCCCGGAAGAATGTCCAAGAGTACTTTTGTATTTACGCGTAGGCGTCGGGCAAGTTCTGTTACGTTCATGGTATGGGAAAATTACAAATGAATACGGATAGATAAAATAATAGTTATCCATCGGTATAAATTCGTACACGGTATAGTATGAATTCCGCTTGATTATAGGCAATTTTTATAATTCTGTCAATGAAATCGTAAAAATACAAGTATCCTTCTACCACCAAAAAACCAATTTCCTCTGTATATCATTAAAACCGTATATCCCAAAAAATAGAACAAATCACAAATTTTTACGGTGATCTGCTCTTTATATATAAAAACCGATAGTTCTTATACAGCAAGTATTTCAACAATCTTCTCTACCCCATTCAAATATACACGCTCCTTTTCCTTCGTAAACACTTCCTTTTTGTCTACATTATATAACTCATGAATAGTAATATCCGTAAGTCCACAAAAACGTAAAATGGCTTGTTCCAACACCTTGGGTGTATCTCCAAAAAATCTGCGACCAAGTGGTGGTCCTCCGTACGTCCGAAAAATAAGTGCTTTTTTATCTTTTAAAAATCCATGTACGGAATATGGCTGAAAACAATATCGAATCCCCGGAAAAAATGATAGACACCTTGCACCCAAAAGCTGCCAAGAAGGAGTCTGTTTAAATTGATAGGCAAAACCATTACTGAATACTCGATCCATGAATCCTTTCAACTTTGCCGGCATATTGTACCACCACACAGGATAAATAAAAATCAAATGCGACGCCTTGGTAATTCGCTCTTGCATGGCAAGCACATCTGGCTCAGTTACTCGTTCTTTCGTAATAGCCATTCGTTCATATTCCTTCTCGGTCAAAAACACCGTAAAATCAGATTGATATAAATCCAACAAATCATAGGAAACGTGTTGTTTCTCAAGTGTATCAACAACTCGCTTCAAAATTTTTGCATTATGCGACTTGGAATGAGGATGACAATAAATAATAAAAGCATGATTCATAAATACTGTTATAGATTATATAGATACAGTAAATAATGCAAAAAAAA
>CAZEYK010000102.1:0-1580 GCA_964516055.1 uncultured Gammaproteobacteria bacterium | reverse complement strand
ACGCATTTTCATAAAATACCACCACTCGGCTCCCCAGAGATATTGTTTTTCAAATTTTGTTTCTTTAGCAAAGGAAATAATTTCTTTGAACTTTTCAACATTCATACGCTCAAGCTGTACAGAACTTGATGTCTCAACAACAGGTTGCAGAAGCCATGGCTCGAGTGACAATTCAATCAACATCGACTCTTTTGAACCGTGAAGTATTTCCATTAACGATGTTTTCACTCGATAAAATGAAGGAGGTAAGAAAGATTTAAATGGTCCCACATCAGGATTCCATAAGTAGACATACACAGAAGTTCCGAACGCATCACCTCGACTATACGGTGCTGTCCATGTACCAAGATTTCCACTATCGGTAACAAGCACTGGTCGAGTTGTATCCAATTCTTCTACGAGTGCAATTTCCTCTTCCAGAAAATCCACATCTAACTCTCCACAATGTTCATATGCAAACACTTCAAGAAACGGTTCGTTTTCAATTTGCCAATATACAATATTGTCTCGATCTTTATATCGATTTACTACAGTTTCAATATATGCTCGTATTTCGTCTTTCTGATTTTCCCAAGAATAATCAACAGCCCAAGAAGGCGTGTGACACTCTGGCCATCGTGGAAGTCTCCTTCCTACAGCAAGAATGACATCAGCATCGTGTTTTGATGCTTCATCGATCTGATAATCAAGCTCAGAGAAATTCCATTGATCATCTTCTGGTTCAATCATGTTCCAGTGCGCGGCCAAACGAAAATGTTTAACTCCAAGATCATTCAGAATTGCATCATAAGTTTCCTTCCAGTCTAAGTGAAGTTCTTTTGCATACAGTGTGTTAAAAGAAACACCATATATAATTTTTTCTGGAGAAGGTCTTGCGGCGAGACCTGAATACAGAAGAATACCAACAATAATTAACCCTAACAGGATAAGTACGGCGATTTTCTTTTTTGTAATTCGTTGCATACGTTTATATAAAAAGTAAAACAAATCCTGTCACAATAATGCTAATTGAAACAATCTTCTGAACGCGATCGTGTGTCTCGCAATTTTCACCCACACAAACAGGAGCTTTGTGTCCCAAGAAAATTGAAAAGATGGTTAGAAATAAAAACTGCAATCCCGTAAGCGCCTGAACAAGAGATACATCCCCGAGCTCTACGGCTTTTAGAATCAAAATTCCCGCAAGCCCCGCCAACATTTTATTGAGCAACAGCAACCAAATCCCAGATGGACCGGCACGTTTTGCTTCTGCAGCAACTGTCTGGTTGCAACAATTAGGTAAGAACAACATCAACAACGCAACGAGAGTGATTACAATCCGAGACCAGAAAAAAGCATTATCGAACGTTGTTTCTAGAAACAACAATTTGATTACAACAAAGTGCGCCGCGAACAACGTTCCTGAAACAAAAGTTAACCATGCGAGTTTTTTTGATAATCGAAACCGTGCAACCAAAAAAGTCCCAAGAACTAAGAATAAAAATCCCCAAAGAAAATTGGTTGTTAGGACCGCATCTAAAAAATAAAAAGACAAAAGAAGCGTGACCACGGCGCTAACAGAACTTACCACCGGAACAACA
>CAZEYK010000101.1:0-1621 GCA_964516055.1 uncultured Gammaproteobacteria bacterium | reverse complement strand
TTCCTATACACTGGACTATCACACGTAATACAATAACTGATGCCATGCCCTGTCAATTCATTCTCGTTTGGCAGCCCGAGACGGCGCCTTTGGGCTCCCTGCGTCAAAATAATTTCATGAGCTCGGTATACTTCATTTTTATCAGTAGTGAGTTCAAAACAATGATCGGTACGTTTGAGAGTAATGACCTTACTCTCCACAATCGGCACCTGCAGGGCGCTTGCTTGTTCTTTTATGAAATTCATCAGCTCAAATCCGTCAACCGCTTTGAACCCGGGATAATTTTCAATCTTTCCCGCAAGGGCTGTTTCTCCGCCAAACTGTTCGCCAATCACCAGCGTATTTAGGCGATACCGAGCGGCATAGATGGCCGCCGAAAGTCCAGCTGCGCCGGAACCAATGATAATGAGGTCGTATATTTGCATAATTTTTTGCTGTGATACATTAGTAAAGTAACATGACATCGAGAAAAAAAGATACTATTATCAGTATAGTGCCAAAAATACCGGCAACCTGTTCTCGCCACATTTCTTTCAATACGGATCGGTCAACTTTTTGGTCGCTTAACACCCGATGATGCACCCGCAGAGCTGCATAAGCAATAAGCAAAGTTCCGACAGTGCTCAAGAGTTTAGGGAGAAGCAAACGCATAGTTTTTATAATAATGAAATTGCTCTGATGGCAACAGCATGATATTATATAATATAATAAGAGAAATTTTCTGGTTTGTTACTCATAGAAATTTTTTGTGTATGGAACTTGTGTTTTTTGTTGACGTTGATAATACACTTCTCAATAATGACCAAATAAAAGTTGAAATAAAAGCGTCCCTTACGCGGATTCTGGGAAAACAGGAAGCCGAACATTTTTGGCAACACCATGATTCATTTCGTGAATATGCCAAACTGGTGGATTTTCCGAACATTACTCGGACGTACTGTGCCGAAATAAATGAAAAGACCTGTTCTGTGGTTGTTGGAAATATTTTTAATGGCATTGAGTTCTCTCAATCGCTCTATCCGCAGGCGTTTGAGGCGATAACCCATCTCAAAACGCTTGGCAGCGTCTTCGTTTTTTCCGAGGGGGATATGATTTATCAAAGGCGAAAAATTGAAAAGAGTGGTATTGCCGAAGTCGTTGACGGTATCTTTCTTTTTGAACATAAACTGGATCACCTTGATGAGATTATAGCACAATTTCAAGGTGATCGGTTTATATTCATTGATGACCGAGATGACAAGCTTCTTGAAATCAAACAACGTATTTCTTCAGCTCTTACCATTGTCGTGTGTCAAGGTCACTATACCAAGGAAGATTGTCCTGCAAATCACAGTGCCAATTTTGTTGTCGGTTCAGTGGCGGAGCTCCGGCAATTTTCCAGAGAAACTTTTTTCCATTAAAAAACCAATCAATCAATTAGCCTCCTGCTGTTTTGCCGGACATTTGGTATCTCCATACGAGCAGAAGACGCAACATTCGCCGTCTTTCGGTTCTAATTGCGCTCCGCACGCAGAGCAGGTGTATTGATTTTGACAACTATCTGTCGGCATTGTTTCTTTTTTTGTGCCGCCACATTTTGGACAAGTAATGGTTGATTCTAATTTCATATTGGGTAATTAAG
>CAZEYK010000100.1:0-1630 GCA_964516055.1 uncultured Gammaproteobacteria bacterium | reverse complement strand
CCGACAACCATAACACCACCTATACCCCCTGTTCCACCCAAACCAGAAATTCCAGACCCAGAAATAGTTGATGTTTGTCCAAATATTGCTGGACCTCAAAAAACAATGCCTACGGGGTATAGGTTAGACTCTTTTGGTAATTGTTTTTTACCAGAAGTAATATCTGATGTTTGTCCAAATATTCCAGGAGATCAAGAATCAGTACCGAGTGGCCGTGTTGTAGATGGTTATGGTAATTGTATAATTCCGGAAGATCCAGTTGACTTATGTCCTAATATAGGAGGAGATCAAGCAACTATTCCTTCCGGGATGTCCCGTGATGGAAATGGAAATTGTGTATCAACACCACTTCTTCCTCCTGTTGAACCTCCAATCATCCCACCGTCTGCCGGAGGAGGTGGCTCAGCTGGCGGAGGTTCAGTGGTTGTACCTCAATCAGTATCTAATGTTACAAAAAATCTTCCGTTAGGAATTGGCAATGCTGTAGAAAATGTTTATGTTAACGTGGGTACAGCAGTGAAAAGTTCAGTGTCTGTTGCGCAGAATATTTACAAAACACCAGCCGGTGAAGCGACGACAAAAACAATTACAACAACTGGAGTTGCTGTGACCGTTTCCTCTGTATTTCTAAATCCGTCATCGCTTGCAGAAATGGCACTTGCACCTTTTAGATTGTGGACATTGCTCCTGACTTTTCTTGGGTTAAGGAGAAAGCATAAACCATGGGGAACTGTTTATGACAGTGTTACGAAACAACCTCTCGATCCTGCCTACGTGACTCTCATGGATGAGAATGGAAAAGAAATCACATCTGCTATAACTGATATAGATGGACGTTTTGGTTTCCTGATAGAACCAGGAAGATATAGAATGGTGGCGAACAAAACCAATTATCAATTTCCATCAAAACGGTTAGATGGCAAATCTTCTGATGAATTATATTCCAATCTATATTCTGGTGAAGTAATTGAGATAACAGACAGGAGCCAGGTCATTACAAAAAGTATTCCAATGGATCCATTAAAGTTTGACTGGAATGAATTTGCAAAGAAAAATAAAAAGTTAATGAGATTTTATTCAAAATTTGATTATATCCTTGCAAAAATATCCAATACTTTCTTTGTTGTAGGTTTTGTAATTGCCATTGTTGCATTGTTTATTGCGCCTCAACCGTACAACATGATAACCTTCGGTCTGTATGTTCTCTTGATAATCCTACGGGTTGTTGGTTTGAAACCAAAACCAAATGGATACCTAATTGACTCAAAGACTGGGGATCCATTGTCGTTTGCGATTGTGAGAGTTATGTCAGCAGAATTGAACGTAGAGATTGCACACAAAATTGCAGATAAAGCCGGTAGATATTTCTGCCTTGTTCCTAAGGGAAAATATTATCTAAAAATAGAAAAGAAGAAACAAGATGAATCTTATGAATTAGTTCATACTACTAAAGTGCTCAATGTTAGAAAGGGAATTATAAATGATAGAATTCTTATATCGAATAACTTATAAAAGTTTTTTGTTTAAACAAAAAAGAGAGTGATCTTTTCACTGAAATAAAAACAAGACAAAAGCTTCGCTTTTGTCTTGTTTTTTAAATAAGTAACTTTAGATATTTGTTTCAATAACT
>CAZEYK010000099.1:0-1633 GCA_964516055.1 uncultured Gammaproteobacteria bacterium | reverse complement strand
TATAAAATGAGCAACAAACCAATGCCGGAGTCCTGTGGGAATTGTGTGATCAGTCATAGTTATTGCCATAGATTCAAAAATACTCCAATAAAATGAACTATTACATAGAGAAAGAGGACATATCCCACTACAGCTCCTATAAACGTCAGGGCAATCGTATTTATAATTTCATTTTTCTTGCGCTTTGCTTGTTCGATACTGCAAATCCCTTTCTTTTGATAGAGATAGTATAAGACGGAAATTCCTAGTAATAGTATACCTATTCCGCGAAAGTACCATTTATAGTTGTCATATAAATTGTCCGCAAGTGATGTGGCGAAACTGGCGCTTGAGAGTCCGGCTAAAAAAAGTACTATCGGTGACACGCAACATAATGATGCTACGAAAACCGGGAGCGAGCTTATTCTGATAACGTCTTTCAGCTGTGATGATGTTTGCTTTTTTTCTTTCATAGTTTCTATTATTTATTTTCCATTCCACACTATGCCGTTCTTTTTGCTGCCGACTCCCTGTTCCAGATTATGGTTTGCCCAGGAAAACCATTGAGCGTTGTAGCCGACTAATTCTTCTCCGGTGTTTGTTTTTAGTGTTATCACTTCGTCCTGATATTGTGCGGTGATTTTGGTTCCATCTTCCATTGTAACTGTGGCTGTTTTTAATTCAGCGAGTTCCCTGCGTACAAATGCTATGGGCGTATCCTGATATGTTGTTGCGTAAACAATCTCCTTGAGGGGGAGATCGTACTCTTTTCCGGTGTAGGTTACATTAAAATAGAGATCATCGTTTGTGTCATACTCACCATATGGATAGATGTTGTATTGCCGCGTGTATCCGGTTTGTTCGCTTAAGACTTCCATGTCGGGATATTTCTGTTTAGCCTTTTCAAAGCTCATGACCTGCATGGGGAAACGGACCAGTTCAGTATCCGCCAAGTCTCCAACAACCGAGCGTCCTTCGATTTGTGACCAAAGAGATTCTGTTTTTGTGTCGTACATGAGTAAATTTGATTCATACAAAAGTCCGCTTACTCCAAATTGAATGGTGTCGCCGCTCAAGTTTCTTTCGTAAACTATTGCCGAACCGCAAAGAGGGCAAAAAGTTACTGCTATGGGGGTGTTGGCAATTACATCATTGACGATTTCGTGCCAGACTAAAATATTGTAAGGATAAAAACGGGTTTCTTCTCCATGGCTTACTACAATTCCGAGTTGATCATCTTTCAGGTTTGGATTATTTGTTTGGACTTCGCTTAGCGGTGAAAATATTGGACTGTTAATTGTCGGAATACCATCTTTCCCGGGGCCTCCCGAAACGATCTTTTTGATGTCAAAATCTTCGGCGAGTTTGGAAGTATTGGTTTCCAGATTGTGCTTTTGTAGCGATGTTTCTTTCACAGGTATGGACTCTGTTTTTGGTTTAACTGTTTGATTGGCGATTGATTGTTCAAGTTCAAAGGCTCCTCTGTATCCGCGTTCGATTAAGGCACTTTCAATTTTTTTGTCGAATCCCGTGACAATGGCAATTCCGGTGAGAATAAGAATTATCGCCAGAACCCTTTTCAACCAGCCTTTTGGGTTAGATGCTCCTTTAAATTTTGAAGCTATTTTTCTGCCACCGTAACCGATTGCCAATA
>CAZEYK010000098.1:0-1759 GCA_964516055.1 uncultured Gammaproteobacteria bacterium | reverse complement strand
ATAGTCTACAATAACAAGCAAGATTAATCCGGAAAAGTCGTACGAATTCGTGCGACTTTTCTTTAAAAAGAAGTATGACAAAGAAAAAAATAGATCGAAAAAGTATTCACATATTAGTTATAATTTTGATCTTTCTTGTTTTTTTCTCCGTACTTTTTTGGTATGTTTTTTCAGACGGTACCCTCATATCTGCTGAGACCAATGAATCAGAATACCCGGAAGAACAGATAATACCCGACACAACAACACAGGCCCCGGAAACGATCCTAATTTCCACACACATCAATATTCCAAGCATTGGTGTAAATGCAGCAATAGAACAGGTAGCGTTAGCACAAGACGGATCAATGGATGTACCAAAAGACCCTCTTAACGCCGGGTGGTATGAATTAGGCCCCAAGCCGGGAGAAATAGGAAGTGCTGTTATTGCCGGTCACTTAAATTGGTTTGATGGTGTGGTTGGAGTATTTGCAGATCTAAGTAAAATACAGCCTGGAGACACGATTATTCTGCAAGATAATGAAGGTACAGATATAACCTTTATTGTTCGCGAAACAAAAATGTATAATGCAGAAGAAGATGCAACAGATGTCTTTAGCTCAACAGACGGAAAAGCTCACCTAAACCTAGTTACCTGCGACGGAATTTGGAACAAAAATACAGCACAGTATTCCCAAAGACTTGTAGTATTTGCAGACAGAGAAACGGAGTAAGGCTGTTTTCAAACAAAAACTTTTTGCCATTCGTATAAAACACTGGGTGGATGTATTATATTGTGTATGATAGAAAAACCACTTCATGTTCTTGGCCGTCCTTTTGGTTTGGTCTTAATCTGTCTTTACGAATTCCTAACGGGCTTGTTTGAAATACTCCTAGGAGCTGGCGCCCTCCTTTTTGACGGAATTCTCGTAGAGGAATTAGCAACAGTCCCCGGTAATATTTTTATAAATTGGATATTAAACAATGTTGATTTTACTGTAGATACCTCACAGCAAATCGGCCTAATATTACTTTTTTTTGGTATTGTAAAACTACTCATCTCTTACGGAATCTGGCTACAATCCTGGAAACTAAGGCGTGTCATGATTCTTTTTTTCCTCCTAACTACAACCATTATTGTAATCGAACTACTTTTCCGATTCTCTCTAATAAAAGTATTCACACTAGGAGTAGATGCCTTATTCCTCTACTACCTCTGGAAAATCCTCCCCCGCCACCTACGTCACTACGACAAACTGGGTCCTGTATAAAGTTGAACCTTACCCGATATCAGACCTGTTGTCATTTAATCATTAGCAACAAACGACCTGATTCATGAATAACGCATGATTCAGGTCGTTTGAATTTTCTACTCCTTAATGTATTTTTGGCAATTTATTTATTTTTGCAAAACTCAGCAGTATTTACTTTTTTCCAACCATCTTTATTTCCCCCTTTTGCAACAAGAACCATACTTCCACTAGTACCTAGTATAGCATCTTTTTTTGCATATTTCTCATCAACCCATATTTCCCAGTATCCATCAGGCCATCTGTAGCATGCCTCTGTATTCCACTCATCTGTTATACCAATAATTATCCCTGTATCAACATGTTCGGCAGTGTTTGGGTCTCTAAAATTTATTGGTTTTTGTTCTGGTGTTTTTATTGTTTCACTCATAAAAATTGGCACTAGACTAGTATCTCTCTTAATTTAGTCTTCAACACCTTCATAATATCATGTTTTTTATTGTAACGAAATTCTGATTCTTTGAGGTGAT
>CAZEYK010000097.1:0-1778 GCA_964516055.1 uncultured Gammaproteobacteria bacterium | reverse complement strand
GCACCGGTAATCATGTTTTTTACGTAATCGGCATGACCTGGACAATCAACATGAGCGTAGTGACGTTTTTCTGTTTCGTATTCTACGTGTGCAGTAGCGATAGTAATTCCTCGTGCTTTTTCTTCTGGAGCAGCATCGATTTCGTCTACATTTTTGACTTGAGCTGTTAAACCATGAGCGGCAGCAACTTTAAGAATTGCTGCTGTTGTTGTTGTCTTTCCATGGTCTACGTGACCAATGGTACCTACATTTACATGTGGTTTTGTACGTTGAAATTCTGCCATACGAGGCGCATGTACATGTACCGCACCGAATCGAGTGGTCGAGTCGATTTTGTAATCCAGCGGTGTAAAATAAATAACTTATGAGTTTTCTTTGTTTTTGAATACAAAATGTATCCATATGCACGATATTTTGTGCGTTGTGATTATATATGATTTCTTTTTTCTCGTCAAGAGCACCCTAGAGAGCGCTGTGGGTATACCTTTTCTGCTTATATTAGATATTTTTTAGAGTACTGGTTCTTCTAGAAAAATAGGGTCTTCTCCTTCTTTATTATCTTGCTGTTCCCATGACATTTCTGCATACGATTGCTTCAGTGGGACATGTCGAATATGGCTATGATCCCCATGTTCTTCTTCGACTGTTTTTGTATATCGTTCCATCATTTCTTCATCTTCTTGAGTGTTCGTAACTGGAGGTTCTTCCTGAATAAGATGGCTATACCGATGTTCCAAAATGTTTGCTGCTTCTTCCCATTGTTTGCTGTTTAGGTTTTCCTTGTAATCAGTTTGTTCAAATGGATCAAAATCTCCTTGTTCTTGAATTTCTTTAGCGAGAATATCTTCTTTTTGTGGATTTCCCTCCATCTCATACTGAGCGTAAAGTGCGGCAAGTTCATTATTTATTTGTTCTATTTTTTTTCTATTTTCAGAACTTACTTCTGAAGACTGATTATTCATGACGAGCTCTTCGTATTTATCTATATCAAGAATAACTACATCATTTTTTTCTTCATTGTCTGTGTGAACAATTATGGTATTCCCCGTTTTTTGGGCGAGAGTAATGAGTCGATCTATGTTTGCCATATAATGTATGAGTTAGTGGTATCCGCCAGAGGTAATTCCCCATAGAGAGACGAATATAATAGTTTTTGTCTGAAGAAATATTGTCTACATATCTATCTGTTTGGATTATGGCGACTTTTGCATTGATCGTCAAGGACAATCTATAAACATACCGACTAAATTACTCATAAGACTACAATTTGTATACAAACACTATTTTCTAAATAAAAAAACCGTCTTGGTAGACGGAATTTTTTCTATTTTTTTATCTCACAAACGTGACAAAAACCGGTCGTTTACTCCTGATTCCGAATTAACGGATCGACTTTGAGTGTCAGTCTTTCGACTGACTAATCTGCCTTTCGACAGATAAACTCCAGAAAGGAGGTGATCCATCCACAGCTTCCGCTACGGATGCCTTGTTACGACTTTACCCTGATCATTGATCTTACCTTCGTCCCCATACAGGGCCTTCGGGCACTACCAACTTTCGTGGTATGACGGGCGGTGAGTACAAGACCCGAGAACGTATTCAACGCGCCGTGGCTGATGCGCGTTTACTAGCGATTCCAACTTCATGCAGGCGAGTTGCAGCCTGCAATCCGAACTGAGACCAGCTTTTTGGGATTAGCTCCCCCTTGCGGGTTGGCAACCCATTGTACTGGCCATTGTATCATGCGTGTAGCCCAAGGCGTAAGAGCCATGCTGATT
>CAZEYK010000096.1:0-1822 GCA_964516055.1 uncultured Gammaproteobacteria bacterium | reverse complement strand
AATATATTGACTTTAGTTTTCCAGCTTTTGATGTGACGAATAAGAATGTAAGCGAGAAAACCGTAAAAAATTACTGCGACCATTGCGTGTCCACTGGGGAAAGAAAACGAGTTTTCTAGGTATACAGGAGTAAGCGGACGGTCCCTGTGGATTAGTAATTTTCCAAGATAACTAAAAATCCCATTGGCCACGAGTGCTAGCCATAGATACATAATGTTATCCCTCTTTTACCATAACCACAAAATCAGAGACACAATAATTGCTGAACCAATGACAATCTGCCATTTGCCCAAAAGAGTAATCCATAAAAATACTTTGGTAAATTCTGGGCTTCGGAGGTATTCCAACAAGTTAGCAATGCGGAGATCGGCCGATACGATTACATCAGAAGTAAGTACGTCCTGAATAATGCCAAAAAAGAGTGAAAGGACATATCCAAAACCGATGACAATAAGAGTGAACGGCAGTCCGAAAAAAGACTTGCGGTTGGTTCTTGTTTTTATAAAAGCAAAGAAGGTCGAATGCCGCTTCACTAATTTTTGAACGTCGGGATTCGATGATATGGCATTTCCGATTGACGTAGAAACAGATCGGATGAATTCGGCAATCTGCCTGCCGTGCTTTACTGTTATGAATCGGATGATATAGATCAGCACCAAGAAAAGTACTGCCACCCCAATGGCATACCCTACACGAGTTGACCAAACTTCGATAACGGTAAAGGCGTTTCCGAAAAAATATCCGAGGAGAAGGTGCGACGTCGACCAAAGAAAAGCACTGATAATGTTCCAAAAAAGAAATTTGTTTTTCTTCATGCCGGAAATACCAGCAACGAATGGTACAATAGCACGAAGAGGTCCGACAAAACGTGCTAAGAAAATACTCTTACTTCCATGCTTATGAAAAAACTGCTTGCCACGCTCTAAATGATCGGCCTTAAGCAGCTTATTCTCGTTATGGAAAAATCTCGTCCCTTTTGTGCCGAGATAATAACTTATGCTGTCTCCCAAAATCGCTCCTATAGCGGCGAACCAAATGAGATCGCCGATGTCCAAGTAACCCTGTGAGGACAAGAAACCAGCCATAATAACCAGCGTTGATCCCGGTACTATGACTCCAGCGAAAACCAGCGACTCTAAAAGAGAAAACAAGAGCACAAGCCAATAACCCCAAACACCAAGGTGTGACAAGGAAGGTAAAATGTTAGTTAGAAAATTCATTATATAATTTAAGATTCAAAATAATGCTTATACATCTTGGTCTTGGCGACTTGAGGCAGGATATGTTGTTTTGCAATCCATATCGAAATGATAGTGATCACTGCACTCCATACAATATCTGCAACATGATGAATACCTGCATACAATCTGGAAATACCGACAACGATTGCAATAATTTACGCTAAGACACCGATTTTTTTTGTTGTATAAAAATAAAATTGAAGCAATTGTGCTAGCGAATAGCATGTGATCGGAGAGAAAACCATTGTCCAGAGCATGAGAAATAAGTGGTGTAAAATTACCAGCTGCAAAAGGAAGTTTCTTTCTGCGGTGATATCGGGTTAAGTACCCGTGAACTCAATGTTTATAAGGGTATTTTAGCATCATTCCAGAGGTTGAAATGAGGTATGTGGGTCAGGGGTGGTATCTAGGAAACGCAACCACTCTTCTATGCACTTCTCAATGAGGTCAAGTATTGGTAGAGGGAAAGGTGCAAATTTTGTAGCTAATATTACAAATTCATACTTACCACCTTTAAAGTAGTTGAATTGCCGTATTATTGGTGTGGTTATACCAAAATCAGAAAAACCACCAGCATCACA
>CAZEYK010000095.1:0-1958 GCA_964516055.1 uncultured Gammaproteobacteria bacterium | reverse complement strand
AGATTATATAGATACAGTAATTTCTGCAAAAAAAACCCACTGCTTATAGCAGCAGGTTTACGCAAAAGAAAAAAATACTATTTCGCAAATTTTTCTTTATACAATTCAATTGATCGCATAACAGCAGCTTGCGCATCATCCTTTCCTGCAATTTCTTCAATAACCACTATTTTTTCGGGTTCAATAGATTTATATGTTTCAAAGAAATGTTTAATTTCCTTAATCGTATGAGGATTTACATCAGACAAATCGTTCACAGCATCCCAACGTTTATCATCAACAGGAACACCAATGATTTTGTAATCAGATTCTCCACAATCAATCATTTTCATCACCGCAACAGGACGAACAGTCACCACACATCCTGGAAATAATGGATTGGTTGTAAGCACCGCCACATCAAGCGCATCGCCATCATCCCACAACGTTTGTGGAGTAAATCCGTAATCAACGGGATAATCTTGACTTGTCTTCATCGCCCGATCAAGTTTAATAAGTCCCGTTTCCTTATCAATTTCATATTTATTTTTGGTTCCCCGAGGACATTCAATAATAACGGTAACTTCTTCTGGAACCTTTTTTCCAGGAGACACATCATGCCATAAATTCATAAACAATATGCTTAATAATATATATGTGACCAATGTAGCGAAGTTTAGGGAAAAAATCAAGAAAACGATAAAATAAATAAACAACGCGTTATTATTTTCTTGATTTTTTACCCCTCTGCTTTTTTGCTAATATGACATACCCTTGACTCTCAACCCAGCGACCAAGGGTCATCATATCAAAAAGTCCATATAATTCTGCTAGCGCCAAAGAATATGGAGCTGTTTTCTTTTTGAGACTATATAACAATCTATTTAATATTTTCCAAAAAATAAATTTCTTCTGTCCTTGCAAGGCCTCATACAATTCATCAGGATGAACAAAAAATTTTGCCCAATAGCTACTTCTCATAGTCACAATGTCTAGACCAGCTTTTTTAAATAATGCCGTTAGCTCTGACTTAGAATACAAAGAGATATGATACTCAGCATGCGGATCCGTATTCAACCCTCGTTTCATAAAATAATTCCGAATATATGCATGCTTTCCTAACTTCGATTCACTAAACATCGCCACCACGCCCCCAGGTCGCAGCACAGAAGACAATTCCTTAAGCCACGCAGGAACATCTTCCACATGACCTAACACATCAGAACAGTAAATGGCATCAAACCGCTTATTTCCAAAAGGAAGATGCACCCCGTCATACCATTTAATATGTGGCCATACCCCGTATGATTTCATTTTATTTCGTGCAATATCTATTTGCATTCGAATGACATCTACACCAAACACATCACATGTCCTTCCATACAACTTTTTCATATCAACCATCGCGGCGCCAGTTCCACATCCCACATCCAAAATTCGAAATGGTTCTTTCAAAAGATTTACTTCTTTGCCTTTTTGCCTTTTTGCCTTCCCAATAAACCGATACAAAAAAAACTTCTTCGGATAAAAAAGAAGCATCAATCTATCTTTCCAAGTAATCATATCCCCCACAAACAATGGCTTTGCATCCCAAATTTCTGCACCATGAGAAGCACTTGTTCCCCACCCCAATAATTGTTCACCATGCTTGTATTCCATACAAGTTTTAGTATAACATATCTACCAACTGAAAAAATAAAACCTTAGCTGTGTATGAACACTGGATTTCTCCTCATAAATAAACCCGAAGAATGGACCAGCCACGATGTTGTTGGATATCTTCGTGGTGTCACCCACATAAAAAAAATCGGTCATGCCGGCACCCTAGACCCGTTTGCCACAGGCCTTCTTATCGTTGGTGTTGGCAGAGCAGCTACAAAAAGATTAGACGAATTCAAAAATTTAGACAAGGTCTACACCACAACCATCACGCTCGGAAAAACAACAGACACGTTCGACAAAACAGGGACAACCACGAC
>CAZEYK010000094.1:0-1977 GCA_964516055.1 uncultured Gammaproteobacteria bacterium | reverse complement strand
TATATGGAACACCATCAGACGTGTGTGTAAATTTAATATTTCCCTGACCATGCAAAAATGATCCACCTGTATGTTCAAAAGTATCTGTCCCATACGCCGAAGTAGACAACGTACTTGATGGTGCCATAAATACTCCCCCCGCAATTAAATATTTCGCTCCTCCGCTTATGGTATGCAAAACATTAGAACTGCCATGAAAAGCACCACTATATATTTTAAAATTACTCGTATTAATAACTAACGCCCGTTCTTGAGTAACCGTTCCAGTATACGCACCCGAACCACAACTTACTCCATCACAAATATAAATACCCGCAACAGTTCCAGTAAAAGAAGCATCAATAGTGGCATCTTTCGTACTTGTTCCGTCAAACTGTGCTATATCAGAAGCACCAGGACACACATTCGTTGACCAATTATCACAATCACTCCAATCATTTGTTACCCCGCCGCCATCCCACGTATAGGTTGCGGCATGTAATACCTGAAAACAATAGACACTCGCAACTACAACAACACAAAAAAAACAAAGCCAAAAAATAGCTCGATGTTTACGTGGAGAGACCCAAGAAAGAAAATTCAAATTATCATCCATAACAAAAAGCAAGACAAAAGGTTGAAAGACATCCCTTTATATACTACAGTATACCAAAAAATCGACATCTCTGCCGATTTTTTGTGTATAAAGTAGTATAAAGAAAAAAATTATTTATTTCTTCCTTCAACAACAGCTGCTTCCACATTTTTTGGACACTCAGCATAATGATCAAATTCCATAGAAGAACTTGCTCGTCCTTGTGTCATAGAACGTAAACTGGTTACGTATCCAAACATTTCAGAAAGTGGCACCATTGCTCGAACAACTTTTGAATTTCCTCTATCAGTCATTTCTTGTACTTGTCCACGCTTAGAAGAAATATCTCCAATAACATCTCCCATATATTCTTCTGGCGTAGTAACTTCTACTTTCATGATAGGTTCAAGAAGCACAGGCTCTGATTTTTTCACAGCAGCAGTAAATGCCATTGCCCCAGCCATCTTAAACGCGATTTCAGATGAGTCTACTTCATGATATGAACCATCATAACAAGCGGCTTTCACACCAACCAGTTCATATCCAGCAACCACACCCTTATCAATGGCTTCTCGAATACCTTTTTGAATAGCAGGTAAATATTCTTTTGGAATAGATCCACCTTTAATCTCGTCAACAAATTCAAACGGATCATCCAAATTTTCTGTTTTTTCAATACGGAGCCAACAGTGTCCAAATTGTCCACGTCCTCCAGATTGTTTAACATATTTTCCTTCTGCTTCAACACCAGTTTTACGGATAGTTTCTTTGTAAGCAACCTGTGGTGTTCCAATGTTTGCTTCCACATTAAACTCACGTTTCATCCGATCAACAAGGATATCAAGGTGAAGCTCACCCATTCCAGAAATAATCGTTTGAAGCGTTTCTTCATCAGTTTTTACTCGGAATGTTGGATCTTCTTCAGAAAGTTTTTGAAGCGCCATTCCCATTCGTTCTTGATCTTGCTTTGTTTTTGGTTCAATCGCAATATGGATAACTGGCTCTGGAAAAATAATCTGTTCCAAAATAACAGGTCGAGATTCTGCACAAATAGTATCTCCGGTAATAGTTTCTTTCAATCCAATTGCGGCAGCAATTTCTCCTGCAAATACTTCTTTTACTTCCTCTCGACTATTTGCATGAAGTCGGACAATACGACCAATACGTTCTTTTTTGCCTGTTCGAGAATTGTATACATAACTTCCCGCTGTAAGCATACCAGAATACACTCGGAAAAATACTAATTTTCCAACAAATGGATCGGTAGCAACTTTAAATGCAAGTCCTGTAAATGGCTCACTATCTGAAGCAGTTACTTTAATAGTGTTCTCTTCATTATCCACATCAACAGCCTCAATAGCTTCAAGATCTAGAGGAGATGGAAGATAAGCGAGTACTTGATC
>CAZEYK010000093.1:0-1988 GCA_964516055.1 uncultured Gammaproteobacteria bacterium | reverse complement strand
CAGAAGTCTCTTGAGGGAAAGATCTTGCAAGATGCAGACCTTTTGGAATCGATCGGAGCTATTGCTGTGATGCGTACGTTCTGTTCAGCTGGGACCATGAAATTACGGCTTTATCACGCTGATGATCCTTTCGCGCAAAACGGACGAGAACCCAAGCCGTTTGACAATGCACTAGATCTTTTCCCAGCGAGACTTTTTCGAGTCAAAGAACGTTTACATACCGATACGGCTAAAGAATTGGCGATATCGAGAATTCTTTTTGTCAAAGAATTTTAGACTTAATGGACAAAACGGTCGGCTAGAATTTAGGTTTTCCTTTCAAAATTTCATCAATAAGTTTTACTTTTCTTTTGCGAATAAGACCTCTGTGAACATTGAGTAATTCTTTCACATAGGTAAAGAATCCCTCGAGTTGGTTGGTGGTATTTGGGATATGGAGTTCAGGATATTTTTGGTAGGTAAATAAATATGGAAGATTTGTATTGAGGCTTTTGTATGCAGAACGAACTTTTTTGTGTGTATATGACCACCGTTCGGTCAAAGGATGTGTGGTTTTTTCTTTTAAGAATTCTTTCCATGTTTCATGCCATTTTATGAGGTTTTTTGAGAAGGTATATTCATTTGTCGACGTGAGTGTTTCTACAATTTTTTTGAGTTCTTTACTTGCTTTGAGTTTGGGATTTTTAGTGATGTAGCGTTGAACAATTTGAGCTTGATGGAAGTGACACATTTGTACCGGAATATCTCTAAACAGCTGTTTTACGCCTCTACGACCATCAATGACAACTGCCTGGATCGTGAATCCGTTGACTTCAAGATGTTTCTTTCCGTGTTGGTAATGCTCTAGTTTTTCAGACTCAATGTGTTTCCACCATAGATTCTTTTTCGTCCACGCCTCTCTAAAAACTAACGTCCCAAAACTGCGAGAAAAGAACGTGGCGTCAAGAACCAACGTAACCCTTCGAGCGGAAGCAACCACAACCTTTTTTACAGACACTTCATCAAGTGTACGCTGTACCCACTTTGCACTTCGCGCATGCTCTTCTCCTAAGTCGGTATACGTTTGTCGTTTCCAAACATACTCATGAAATAATTGCGTAGATGTCTTTTGTTGCCTTCGTTTACTTTGAAAATATTTTTCACAATGTGTACATTTATACATCTGCACACCCCTTCGGCGACCATTTCTTTTCGCAGTCATTTTCTTGCAAAATATGCATTTTTTTATGATTGATCATAGTTTTTAGTTGTTTTTTCTCTATACTATGCCACAAATTGCACTTTTTAGCCGACCGTTTTGTCCATTAAGTCTATTTTTATTCAAGAAACAAAATATAACTTCCTTCTTTTTTTCCTTCCCCATTCATATATTCCACTGAAAAGGTCACAGGAAGTACTTCACCTGTATCCACGTTCCATGTGAGTGATTTTTTTTGTCCAGAGTTCGCAATACGTTTCAATGCACTTTGTGGACGAACTTTTGGAAGAGATAAATACTTTGTAAGGATAGAAGGTGTTCCATTGAATGGAAATTTTGCTATGGCATACGGATTGCCTGCAAGGATATTAAGTTGTTCGTCTACAACAAGAAGACCAAGAGGCATTTCTTGAATGATGCGCTCTTGATATGTTTGTTGCAGGTCATTTTTTTGCTTGGTTTATAGAGAATTGCCCTGGCACTCGATGAAGAATACAGGGTAAAAAGAAACAATGCCAAATAAATAAATCCATAGAGTATGATATTGAGTGGTGGTTGGTAGAGGCTATCGATCGATGCACGGGGGAGTATAGGCAAGAAAGGAAGAATATTTTCTATTGTGGCTCCGTACACAAACACAAATCCGATGATTGCCAGGACGGCATGTACGAGACCGTGACGGTAGCTATAGAGTTGGGCAGTGATGATGATAATGACTGGATAGAGGAGGATGAACGGACTTTGAAAGATGCCCGTTGCCCAGATAAGTCCTGCCGTGAGGATATTGATG
>CAZEYK010000092.1:0-2048 GCA_964516055.1 uncultured Gammaproteobacteria bacterium | reverse complement strand
TAAGACTGGATAATTTTGTGCAGATCAAACTTCCTGAAAATGCTAAACATGATTTAAAATCTATACACATTAATAACCCTCTTCCAAAAGAATCTTTAGATCATGGAAATGAGTTGTATGTTTTTTTGAAAGATTTACAAAAATCTTATCCGAAACTTGAGGATGTTTTTTTGCGAATGGAAGATTTTGATAGGTATTCAGGCAATCTTGCCGCTTGGTTAAAAACTTTAACGAAACCGTCAGAAAAAAATCCGGAAGGTTTTATGTTGTATATAGGCTATGGCAATGATGGTGCCGCAGTTATATTTGATAAGGGGCAAGTTGAGTGGGTTGCACCCCAGGGCTCTAAAAAAACTTATCCATAACCCAAAAACCTCGAGTAAAAATACTTGGGGTTTTCTTTGTTTATTTTTAGATTTTATTTTTGTGAATGTTTTTTGTAGATTGTGAGTGTGTAGAGTAGAATGGTTATGGGTGGGGTAAAGTGAGTACGAAGGGAAGCCTCCCTCAGAACCGACCAGGCAAAGAATAATTAACATTCAAGTGGATCTTTGGGTGGCAAGGTTGATTGGTCTGTTTTTGAAATTTTTGGATCAAACGACAGCAGTACCTAAAAAATATTTTTGGTAGAGATGGTTTTTTGTTCCTGTTGTTTTCATTTATATGTCTGTTATCTACTGCGCTGGTGTGCTGCTTGTCTGTTGTGTGTCATTTTCAATACGTAGCTCTTGTTCTTGTTGTGTTATTTCTTCTTCTGTCAGGCATGCACCATTATAACAACCTGTCCCTTCTTCACAACGAATATTCACTTGTTTGGTTTCTTCAGCACAGACGCCTTCTTGCACTATTGTCCCTGAGTAACATCGATCAGTGAGGGTTTGAGGTTCTCCGTCTATATCGATCCACGTTATTTCTCCATAGACATCTGTATTTTTTCCTTCATCTGTGTCTATACAGGTGAAAGCATTTTCTGATGGGATACCATCTTCTTCAGGCGTACAATAGCCAAGTCCTTCTTCATTTTCTAGACAAGTACATTGTTTTTGGTTTATTTCTCCAGCATTATTTTTGCAATATTGTTCTTGGAGTAGTGTGTCTGAAATACAGTGATCAGGTATTGATATTCCATTTGCTACAATTTTTCCGGGTGTTTGGTAATCTCTTCCGCTGTCTGAGTCTTCACATACTAATTGTTTTTCTTGTGGTTTTTCGGTGGGACATTGATTTTGGCAATAATTATTTGCAAATAGTGTAAGATCTTGTGCGGTTTGTGGATTGTCTACGGTGATTGTTTTTTCTTCACTCATTTCATCACAGCTAATTGTTATTCCTGTGTATACGGTATTTCCGGATTCTGTTGCTTTTTCTCCGAGTAAGGTTACTTTTGTTGGAGCACATGATGTTGTGGTGTATTGAATTGGTGGTTGGATAATGGTGGTAAATGATTTTTTTTGTGAGGAAATAGGAAGCGAAGCAAATGCTAGTCCACCAGCAATAAGTACTGCGAGAGTGGCTACGAGTAGTTTGGTATTTGTTGTTGTGGCTATTTTTGTGTCTACTTTTGTTTTTCGTGGCATAAACATGGGTGGATTATATTGTATGCTATATGTGTAAGTATAGCATAGCTGATTTCTTTGTATCAAAAAAACAGTGAAGATGTTTGACGTATTGTGGATAGCCGTAAAAGTACAGGCATTTTTTATCATGATTGTAGTTCTTGTATCCATTGTTTGATAACGGTTTCTACATCGCTGGCGTCAACAATAAATACTCCTGTTTTTTCGAGTTTCATTTCTAGTGCTTCTCGTTTTTTTTGTAGGTGTTTCCGTTTTTTTGGCGTCGCTTGGATGAAGGCATTGTCAACTTCTTGCATTTTTTTCCAGATTGCTGCCACCTCAGGATATTTTTTTACAGCTGCGCTATAGAGTACTGCATGAGTTGTATCTTTAATATGTGCAACACGAACCATAGATGCGGCTTCGTCTATGGCATCGAGTGCTTTGTCGGGGAGTGTCCTATTTTTTATTTTTTTCTTGGTAAGGTTGGCA
>CAZEYK010000091.1:0-2097 GCA_964516055.1 uncultured Gammaproteobacteria bacterium | reverse complement strand
GGGGGCTGTCTGGCTATCGCCAGCCAGTTCGGATGTTTTCTCCGCTCCCGCTACGAAAACAATTTCTTTATCACGAAAATAAAAGTACAATCAACTCATGACAATGAACCAAAGCCCATACTTCCTAATCTAAAAAACTATGAACCCTAATCTTATAATTGAATTTGGCCCTCGTTCAATTCTATCACTCATTGGAATAATAACCCTGATAATCGGCGTTTGGTATGTGGATCGTACATGGGATGAGAAAGGGTCTGCGGCATACCAACGTGCGAAAGAAAAAGGCAATAATTTAGAAAAAGAACTGGATGCGGCATTCCCATTCCCTATACTTTTTCTGCTTGGCTGGGCAATTTTTGCCATTTCCTACCTTTTTCCAACAAATGGAGGAAACGCATTGGATTTCAGCCCTATGAATATTGGTGCAATTATATTTTCTCTCATCTTAGCAACGGTTGCATCCGTTCCAATGGGTGATGCGGTTCGATATCGCAAAAAATCAAAAAAAATGAAGCTGAGCATGATGTTCTTGCTCTCTTGGATTGGACTCACCATAACATCCGGTCTGGCAACAAATAATGGAATCACATCGTTTCTTCTAGGCGGTGCCGGGGCAATATCAATTATTGCATCCATGAAGCTCCTGTGGAAATACAGAAAAATGGGGGACAGTTGGGAAAAAAATGGAAGACCAAACCCAAACCCAATCGTATACAATATGGGAGGGCCTCTATTTATTCTTGGATGGTTCCTATTCTGGATAGCAATGTCATCAACGACAACAGGTACGATCGATAGCGGACTTCCAATATACTTCAATATGAGAACCGCTCTAGCCTTCTTCGCAGGATGCGGAATGGTTCCAATTGTGATGATGATAGATTACGCCCATGACGAAGGAGGGAAATACGTAGGCCTCGGAACGAGCGGCGCACACTTTGGTCGCCTCTTCGAATCCATTGTTCCATTTTTCACCCTATGGACCCTATTTGGAGTAGCGAGTTTTATTACAATAGACAACTCAATTGTGGAACCAGATATGCGAAAATGGCTACTTTTGGCAACCTGTATGCTCCAAGCAATCACGGCGGGGGGGCTGATACAAACAGCCGTTTACAAGGGAAACATGAAGTTAAAAATGAGATTTTCTATGATTTTCGTGCTTCTATTTTTTGCTCTTGCGTTAAATATTGGTTATGACGGCGGTATAACGAGATATTTGGCATTCTTTGGAGTTCCATTAATTATATTGGGGCAGGTAACGGTTTTTAAAAATCGAAAACGAGGAGATTATTGGATGATACATAAGGTAGTGAATCCCAACCCTATCGTCTATTCTGTTGGGGAACCGCTATTTACGACCGGCTGGATCCTATTATCTCTTGCAATATCACAACCCATGTTATGAAAATCGAAATGATCTTGGTCCTTTCCTTATTTTCCCCTCTAGTAGAGATTTTTCCCAATCTCTATATGTCGTGGTGGGCTCCCAGCAATGGAAAAATAAAAAGATACCTAAGCACATGGCCACGTCGAGTTGCGGTGGTATTTATCGTCTGGATACCTATGCTCCTAATCCTTTCAAAGGTTATCCAGCCTCCTGAACTTATTTGGGGGGTTGCAGTACTAATATTCTCAGCCTTCGGTTTACGACTCTACTTTTTCGAAAAATCCTTAAAACATGAAATAAAAAAATCAGGTTCCAATATTCAGCTATCTAAAATTCCCGAGATACTCTATTTTATTGCATTTACTAGCATAGGGGTAATATTGTACACGGCTGTGCCAAGCAAACAATGGCTTGTACCGGTAGCCATTCTCACTATTTTCTTTGGGGCGTTTATCATATCCACCTTCAGACGTGGAAAAAGCAAGGACCTCACGCTAGATGTGATGGGTAGGATAATCTTTACTGTTGGTTTTCTCTTAAACCTCTACAACCTCGTCCGAGCAGCATCAACCATTGTTTAAATTAAGAAATCGGATGTTTTCTCCGCTCCCACTGGTCGCTGAAGAAAACGTTATTTGATATGAAGCGCTACCGCGCTATAATGCAACAAAGTTATAAATAATCATTATGCAAAAACACTGGTACCT
>CAZEYK010000090.1:0-2138 GCA_964516055.1 uncultured Gammaproteobacteria bacterium | reverse complement strand
GAGAAGTTACCCTATTGGGACAAAATGTGGATTCCTACTTATGGTATGGAGAAGATGGGTTGAAAAAAAATTATGAAACCCTTTCGGAAAAAGAAAAAACTCAAAGCACAACTTTTGCTCAATTAATGGAAAAAGTAGCGTTAATCAGTCCAAAACTTCGAGTACGTTTTTCCACCTCTCACCCAAAGGACATTACCGATGCGTTTTTGGAAGTGATGGCAAAATACGACAACATCTGCAACTACATTCATTTACCTGTGCAAAGTGGGAGTAATCGAATATTGGAATTAATGAACAGAGGATATACCAAAGAATGGTATATGAACCGAATAGATAAAATAAAAGAAGTGATGCCCTATTGTGCTATTTCATCTGATATTATTGATGGATTTTGCACCGAAACGGAAACTGATCATCAAGAAACCTTAGCAATGATGGAGTATGTGAAATATGATTTTGGATATATGTTTAATTATTCAGAGAGACCAAATACACTGGCTCAACGAAAATACAACGATGATGTTCCTCAAGATGTAAAAAGTCGCAGGTTAGCAGAAATTATTGCCAAACAAAATCAACATTCGTTGGAACGCAACAAAGCCTATGTTGGTAAAACATATGAAGTGTTGGTAGAAAAAAAATCAAAACGATCTGATGCAGAATTGGCAGGAAGAACATCACAAAATACCGTAGTTGTTTTTCCAAAAGAAAATTACAACATAGGTGATTATGTAACTGTTTATATTACGGATTGTACGGGAGGAACACTATTGGGAGAGGCGGTGAAATAAGGAGTTAGGGGCTAGGGATTAGTAGTACCTAACTACTAATCCCTAGCCCCTAACTAATAACACCTAACACCTAACTAATAACACCTAATATGGATACACAACAAATAAAACAACGCTTTGGTATCATTGGAAGTTCTCCAATGTTAGACAGAGCGATAAATATTGCAGCTCAAGTTGCATTGACTGATTTATCGGTATTAATTACTGGCGAAAGTGGTGTAGGGAAAGAAGTAATGCCTCAAATAATTCATCAACTTGGAAGCAGAAAACACAACAAATATATTCCAGTTAATTGTGGAGCAATTCCTGAAGGAACGATAGATTCAGAACTTTTTGGGCACGAAAAAGGAGCTTTTACTGGTGCCCACGAAGCACGAAAAGGATATTTTGAAGTTGCTGATGGAGGGACCATTTTTTTAGATGAAGTTGGTGAACTTCCTTTATCAACTCAAGCTCGATTATTACGGATACTTGAAACTGGTGAATTTATTAAAGTAGGTTCATAAAAAGTACAAAAAACCAATGTACGTTACCGAGAACGGTATTTCTACGACGAATGATGATAAACGTGTGCGATATATTGTGGTGCATCTCAAAGAGCTGTATCACGCGCTAGAAGCTGGACTGGATGTGAAAGGGTATTTTCACTGGTCTCTATTGGATAATTTTGAATGGAGCCAAGGATTTACTCCGCGATTTGGATTGATTGAAGTGAATTACAAGACATTCAAGCGCACGCCTAGACCAAGTGCATTTATATATAGTCAAATTTGTAGAGACAATGAAATTGATCATGAACTGTTGCGTTTTCTTGGTCATGGTGTCAAAGTAGGAGATGTCTGTAAGGACTGTAAAGTAAAAATAGATGGCTTATCATAAGGTAGCTCACGTCCGAAAGTTTATTCTCGTGCCAGTACTTATAATTTTTTTTGGTGGAGGTTTGTTGTTTTGGAATACGTATGCAAACAATCCATATCCAGATGAACCAACGACATTTGGTGTGACTTTTAGCACATTGTATGCTCGGGAACTTGGTTTGGACTGGCAGAAAGTATATATTGAAACGCTGGATGATTTGAAGATTCGTAATTATAGAATTCCCGTGTATTGGAACGAGATTGAGCGAGATCAGGGAAGTATTTGGTTAGATGATGTTCGTTGGATGTTAGATGAAGCCGAAAAGCGTGATGCGCATGTTTTTTTGGCAATAGGGCGTCGAGTGCCACGTTGGCCTGAATGCCATCCACCAGACTGGACTCGTAATATGCCAGAGGAGGAAATTCAGGAACACGAGTTGCATATGATAAAGACTATTGTTGAAGAGTTTAAAGATCATCCTGCTGTGGA
>CAZEYK010000089.1:0-2144 GCA_964516055.1 uncultured Gammaproteobacteria bacterium | reverse complement strand
TTCATATAAAGCAATTGTACAAGAAATAACATAAACAAGAAAGCAAAACGCCAGCCGAAAAATTTTGATGATGTCTTTTCTTTAATTCAGTTTGATTCAATAGGACAAGTGGTGTGTAGATTTTTTTTCTTGAGTTGTTGCAAGAACCATTCCCGCCACCAAAAACCAAAACAACAGCGAATAATCATTTTTAATATACGGAGAATCAACAAGTCCCGTCACGAGAATACTTGTCATCGTCGCCAAAAGAAACAGAACAAGTAGATGGTTTGTATTAGTAGAGATGTCCTTTTTTTTATGTTTCATAATAAATGACAATCCCACACGATAAAACCACACCAATACCCAGACAAATCCAATCAATCCAATCAATCCGGTATTCACCCATATTGTCAAAAATAAATTATGCGGATGATGAAACACTTCAATCCATTTATCCATGCGGTACGGATAAATAACGGTTTTATACGATGCAAGTCCTGCTCCACGAATTGGATGTTCAGACAAATACTGTGTTGCCTCTGCCCACATGTCTACACGCAATTGACCAGAGCGGTTTTGTGCTAGTAATTCTTGTCGAATAGAATTGTGGGAAGGTAAAGAAAACACGCCAACAATGGCCAATAGCCCCAACACAATAACTGGCCATCGTATTTTGTTATAAAAAATAAGTAATAACCCAATTCCCGCAACCACTCCAATCAATCCGCCAGTAGATTTGGCAAAGACAATTCCCAAGAGAGAAAAAATAAACGCAAGCAAACCAACCCCTAATTTCCCATAAGAAAAGGAAGTCTTCGTTTTTGTTAGGAAGTTGGTAAAAAACATATATAAAATCAACAGCGCCGTCGGTGCTAAAAATAATCCAACACCATTAGGAAACCCATACCATCCTGTTACTCGGTAGCTGCCACCATTCTCCCAAAAATCCCATGGCACCAACCATCCCGTAAAGTGCTGAATCGTTGCCAGTATTCCCGTCGCAAGTCCAAGCAGAACGAGTGCAAAAATCAGTAATTGAAGTTGCACACTGTCATTTCGAATGATGTCGATAATCCTCTCAAAAAGTTTTCGTCTTGATTTATCGAGATCTTTCGGCTCCGCTCCGCTTTGCTCAAGATGACAAATTGTTGTGATCAATACAAAAAACAATAGCACTGGCTCCACATAAAATGCCTTCCACTCACCAACGGCCGCTCGCATATTTACCGCGGTAAATACCGAAATCGTCGCCCCCAGCAAAAATAATCCAATCGCGATAAATAACGATCGATGTTGATTGACCAACGAGGTGAGTTTGTTCCATGTTCGATGTGTTGTGTTCCATGTTTTTATAATCCAAACGCCAAACACAATAAACACCATCATTTCAAGCAGCGTCGTGGGGATTGACCCAATCGAAAAGCGAATCAAATACGTTGGCAAAAGCAAAAATAATAAACATAACCCGATCCGAAATTGGTACCAGGTTAATCCTGCAAAGAGCACAGAAAAAATAGTAATAAAAAATATATTTGGCATAGCACACAAACTATACCAAAAAACAAAAAAACAGCAACGGACAGTGCTGTTTTTTTATCCTCAACGTTCTCTATAACAGATATAAAGAAAATAATTAGTAGGGATCCTCGTTGTGCGATTTTAATCACACAACGAGGTCGGGTGGAAGACATGGTAGAAAAATTCAGCTGAGGAGAGCCAATGCTGGATATACCAAGTGGCTGATCCCAACCAGTTCGTCCGTAGTTTTTTTCGAAAGATTCCCGTTGCGGGTCATCTCATCCACGATAGTCGTGGCTAGCGTGGATGAGAGTCCTCGAGCAATTGCCGGAGAGAAATCAACCGTATTAGAAATCAAAGTCTATAATTCAGCATTTGAATCATGAGGAATTTGTGTTTTTAGTACTTTTCCAAAAAACACTGGTTCAATCAATTTATTATGTATATTTATATACATTTTGTTATCTATGAATTTACAATTTCCACTCATTATTTCACTTTTATTCTCTTTAAGACAATTTATTATTACAGTACCACCTATGCCATTTAATTTTTTCTCTTTTGCTATATCCAATATGGTTCTAGAAATAATAGAACCCTCCAAGAGGTGCTCCTGGTTTTTGCCTTTATTTGGATTTAGTTCT
>CAZEYK010000088.1:0-2426 GCA_964516055.1 uncultured Gammaproteobacteria bacterium | reverse complement strand
TAACCTTTTTTGGTTCCTTTCCTTCCAACCATTTTTGAATTTTTTCTGTTCCCAATGCCATACCCTTTATCGCAGCTTCTTCCAAATCAATAGCAACCTCAATAGTATCCCGAACTTTACCATTAACCTGTACAGCAAGCATAATGGTATCACTCATCAATTTGTTCTCATCATACGTAGGCCACAGTTCAAACGAAATAGTCTTCGTTCCGCCAAACTTCTGCCAAAGTTCCTCTGCCACATGCGGCGCAAATGGAGATAATAACAACACAAATCGCTTTGCAATAGAATGCGGTACCGTTTCCCATTTATTCGCTTCATTCACAAATTCCATCATTGCCGAAACCGCCGTATTAAACTGCAAATGTGCTGTATCATAAGAAACTTTTTTAATAGTCTTATGAATCAACAACTCCTGTTCAACAGTTGTTTCTCTATCAGACACACTCTCTCGCAAAATGCCAGTTCGATCATCAACAAATAGTCGCCACACCCGATCCAAAAATCGTCGCACTCCTTTTACCCCACTATCACTCCACGGTTTAGTATCTTCAAGTGGCCCCATAAACATTTCATACATCCGGCACGTATCAGCACCATACACTTCAATAACATCTGTCGGATTGATCACATTCCCCCACCGTTTACTCATTTTTCTGCTATCTTCTCCCAGGATAAGCCCTTGATGACGATGCTTCTTAAATGGTTCATCAAAATCAATATATCCTGCATCAAATAATACTTTCGTAAAAAATCGAGCATACAATAAATGTCCATTCACATGTTCCTCTCCACCAAGATAAAAATCAACAGGCATCCACGTTTTCAATGCTTCAGGTGACGCAAAGGCATGATTATTTTTTGGATCAAGATACCGATAATAATACCAACTCGAACACATAAACGTATCAAGCGTATCTACTTCACGCTGCCATCCGTTTCCATATTGATCTTCTACACCATTTTGAAAACGTTCAGAATACGTCAATGGTGATTGCCCCGTTGGTTTGAAATCAACATCATCAGGAAGAATAACAGGTAAATCATCCATATCAACAGGTCGCAAACCAGAAACAAGAGACTCTTCCAAAACAGTAGGTTCTTCAGCAACCATAAAATGCCGTTCTGGTAAATTAACGGTAACAAGTCTTGCATCAAGAATCTTTGCTAATTCTTCCAAATGTTCTCCCTTAATTGTTACATGCTGTGCATCCCCTAAAATAACAAATTCTCTGGCAGCATGCTTAATTTTTTGAAAATCAAAATCAAATGAATCACTCACCTGCACGGATTCTCGTTCACCATCGTTAAACTCGGGGCGAACAACAGGATCAACCAATACCACTTTTGCTATACGTTTTGATAATTGTTCTAACACTCGAAAGGTCACAGGTCCACCCAAACTATGCGCAACAATAACAGTATATTCATCAATATCTGTATGAGCAAACACATATTCAGCTTGTTCCTGTACATTCGGCGTATCAGTATGTGGTAAATCAAGAGCAACAACATGATGACCCTGTTCTTCAAGTTGTTGTTTTAACCATGGGAAAAAATTGGATTCACTACTTCCCCCAAAACCATGAACAAAAATATATCGCCGTTTTTTATTCTTTTCATGTTCATTTTTAATCATAGGAATAGGCGCTCCCCAAAACCGTTGGCGAGAGACAGACCAATCACGAAGTTTATACTGCACCTTTCGCTTTCCGACACCCTTTTCTTCCAACCAGTCCATCGCTTTATGAATGGCCTCACTATTGTGTAACCCGTTTAAAAAATCAGAATTAACAATCGTTCCCTCACCAACATGCAACGTATCAAACAACCGATGAATATCTTCATGTGTTTCCAACACATGCTCGCGACCAAGAACAGATTCCAAATCTTCTTTTCCAGAAAATCCCCACGCGCAGCCAATCAGATGACCCTTTGTCAAAAAATTCTCCAGCTCATATACGTCTGCCTTGGTATCCGTAAAATAATAAATATCTTCAACCACCACTCCCCAATCTTTACAAATCATCTCAATTTTTTCTTCTTTTGAATGATGATGTTCAAACGTAAGAATATGCGTAGGATCTAACGCTGATTGTTCCATCGCCGGCTTAACATACAATTCAGATCCACTAGAAACAACTCCCACTTGAATATTCTTCAACTTGGCAATTTCCGTAATAAATTCATCAAATAATTCAATTTTTTGTTTACTCATAGCCTCACCAAAAGCTCTTGACCATTCTTTTTGACCTTGCAATTCTTCTGGCGTCAACGAATGATCACGGGTATGATTTGGCTTTTGACTAGCATATTCAACAGCATGTTTTTTAGCATCATCAAAATTTGCTTCATTACCACCTTCAACCAATGCATGAATACAGGCTTCAAACGTATTTCCCAATACTCCATCAAAATCAAAAATA
>CAZEYK010000087.1:0-2455 GCA_964516055.1 uncultured Gammaproteobacteria bacterium | reverse complement strand
ACCTCGTCATGACTGACGGGGTTTTGTGTTTAATTTTTTTCTACTGTAAATGACATGTTTCTGGACTTTTATCGATAGTACCATCTTTACTCATTGCGTACTGTAGATTAAAGACATATTGGGCTATAAATACAGCGGCATCTGGACCAATTGCATCCACGCTAACGGCCCCATTGATAATGCTTTTTAAAATATCATTGTCCTGAATTCCGGATATTTGATTAATTTTTTCACGTGTCCAATCACTCGGCACAGAAACAGAGCTCATTTTTTGTATAAAAACTGAATTTGTACAATCTGTCACTCCCGGTATTTCATACATACCGCAAGTTTGTCCGGCTGGGGCTACACCACAAGGATCATCAATACAAACGTCACCAAGAGTTAAATCTCCTCCAAATAGAGGGTCTATATCATCAAGACAGACATTTTCTATTGAGTTCCTTGCTATAACATCATCATAATCACGGCAAGATGTGATTCTGTTACAATCTATCTGCATCTCCGCACATGTACCCGTAAAAATACTTTCAACATCTTCTGCAGAAACAACTCCCGTAGCCAGAAGAATAGGTGCTGTTATTGGTACGGCTATGGGAATATATGCGATTCCATTTATAGCCAAATCAGCTTCTCTGGTCCAAAAACAATAATTCTTAGTGACTATTTGCGCCACATTATTTTGAACAACAATTCTGTCTGGTTTTTGTAAAGAGGAACAATTATCTGTAGAGGGTTTGATATTGAAAGGATTACCACCAACAACAGCCTGACAACTTACACAAGAAGCGTTTTCTCCTTGACCAAAGCATTCATCTGCAGAATTAGGACATTTCTCAAAAGTGCACGTTGTTCCAGCTGGTACCTTATTTCCGTCTCCTGTTTCCAAAACAACAGCGACTGAACTACACATTTTTTTGCCAAGTTTACCTTGTGTTATGCTGCTTTCTTCTATTTTATAACCTTTATCTTTAATCAACGTTTCACAACTTTCATCTCCAAGGAGCTCAATTCGACGAATTACCGGAAATTGTGGAGGGTTTAGCTTTTTTAATTGGGGGTTTACTGTTTCTAGAAGTAGCGCTGCCAACATAAGTAGCACAAGACCTATTACAGCATTGCGTATTCTTTCTTTGGCTTTTTCTATTTGAGCAGGACTGGCGGCACCTAAAGTATATTGAAGACCGCCAATCATTAACATTACAATCGCAATTGCAATAGATGCTCCTAGCAAGAAAATGTAAATCAGATTTATATATTGTCCTATGTTGTTAACTGTCTTTGTGCCACTAATCGAAATACTCAAATCGACCGGGGTTTCTGCGGCATAACAATAATGCGACCCAGTTACACAGTCTCTAGCTTGATTGGCATCCCAAACGCCATTTTGTTTGGCACAGGCAGTATCTGTAAAACAACGAATATTTGAATTGGCCGGATAAGATGCCGGACTCGAGGCACAGACAGACATCTGTTCACTTTTGTTGTTACACAAATTGGAACAATCGGTCGGTGTTGCTTGACCTTCATCTGTGACTCCACCTACGCCAGTACAAAAACATTGGCAAGTGTTTTGTGCTTGGATAGACGAAAATGGGATCAACAAAACAAATAATACGCTGAGTAGAATACCTTTCCAGGTTTTACTCCAAAATATCCTCATAAACTTCCATTTTCAAGAATTCTGTTGATCAATGAACGTAGTACATCTTCTGGAATCGATCCCGGTATACGGTTTCCGTTGATAAAAAAGGTTGGCGTACCCTGAACACCGGCTTCCAATCCGTCTTGATAGTCTTTTTCTACTTCTGCTTTGTATTTACGCGAATTGAGACAAGTTACAAAGGAATCATGATTTATGCCGACTTCATCTGCTATTTGAACCAAACGTTCTGGTTTTAAATCAGTTTGTTGTACATATAATCTGTCATGATAAGCCCAAAACTTTCCTTGATCATCGGCACACTCACCCGCTTCGGCAGCCAGGGCGGCATCTGGGTGCAGTTCTGCTACTGGAAAATCTCGATAGACATAATGGATTCTGTCGCCGTATTCAAGCGATAATCTTCTCATGACAGAACTGGAACGATTAGAAAAAGTACAGCCAAAATCAGCGAATTCAACAATTTCAACCTTAGCATCCGGAGATCCTAAAGATGGATCATCTGAGGTTGCGGTTTCAAAAACCCCATCAGGAACAGGTTTTGACGACAAAGAATTAGAATAAGAGGCATCTTGAACAAACGTTAAGTCAGAAAAAACGAAGTCCCCATTTCTTATGGCGTTTGAATAATAAACAACTCGCCACATAAAAAACCCTAATCCCAACAAAAAAAGGAACACAAAAAAACTAGCAATAACCGTTTTTGCTCGCCAAGTCGATGGTGTATTTTGTTTTTCCTCCGTAAACTCCATACGAATATTGCCATTATAGCACGAACCAATAAACTCTCTA
>CAZEYK010000086.1:0-2493 GCA_964516055.1 uncultured Gammaproteobacteria bacterium | reverse complement strand
GCATGATCGGTTTATATAGAAAAAAGTGAACTATTTTTGTCAAAAATGGCAATATGGTAAAAAAACACCCTACATTTGGGTGTTTTTGTTTTATAAAAAAATACAAATTTTCTTGTTATTTTCCTCCACCTCCAAAAAAACGAATAATCTTTCCAACAAAACCATGGCCATTCCCTGCTTGAGATTGTTCATTCATCTTACTAAACAACAATTCTTTTTGAGCACGTAACTCTTCAGCTTTTTTTCCAATGCCGCCAATCGTTTTTCATAATCATGAACATGTCCAGATTCCAACTCATGTATGAATAACCCATAGCCTGATTTATCCCCAAGCAATGCTCCATTTGCAACAATCAACTTAATTTCTTCTGCTGTTGGTTTCCTTCCATCTTTACGAAAGACAATAGTCACTTCCTCAGCCTCAGCAAACCATGCCTTTTGTTTCGCTATTACATTCTGAATACACGATTCGTTTTCTTGTTCTGTCATGTTGGCATATATCGTATCTCGTATAGCCCCCAGGGCTTCTTGATCTGATTTTTCAAAAAGTAGTCCTTTCCTCTTATCTGAAACTAATTGTTCCTGAAAAAAATCAACATCTTCATCAGAGGCAATTGATGGTACTTCTTCATCATGACCCGAATGTTCTCTAAAAGATTGTCGACGAAATGATGCTGAATCCATAACGATATAAGATATATTTTATCTACACATACTATACTACATTATTTCCATAACAAACAAGGACACACATCTCACAGCGATACTCTCATTATATAAGACAAAATTTTGTACACAGTTGCCAAAAATAACGCTCTACGCTACACTACGTAGTGCTCTAATAATATAATTAACTAAACATAGAGAACACACACATATGCAAAGATATCTTTCACACGTAGCACTTTTCATGTTTGCCCTTGCAAGCATGCTGTTCATTAGTGGTTGCTCACTTGCCACAAATATTTCCACAAATTTAGATGCCGATGACTCCCAACAAGAGCACATGAACGACGACATGATGAATGACGATGAAAACATGATGGACGATGACATGATGAATGATAATAAAAACATGATGGACGATGACATGATGCAAGGTGAAAAATTTAGCCTAGCTGATGACTCTTTTGTAAGCTACACCGCAGCAAAAAAATGGTTCAGTAAACCAGTAGAAGATGTTGTTGGAACAAACAAAACAGTAGAAGGAGGATTTACCTACACTGATGAAAAACTCACAGGACTTTCAGTAACCGTTGATTCACAAACATTTACAACAGATAATGGAGGAAGAGACAAAGAAATACAAAAAATTCTTGAAGGTTCAATCACCGTCAGTGCAAACGATATCAACATTACCAAAGAAACATTCGAACAAACCATTCCACTCAATGTAACAATCAACGGAACAACAAAAACCGTAGATTTCATGGTTAAAGGAACTGTGGCAGAAAAAGAAATCACAGCAGAAGGAACAGGAAAAATTAGCCTTGAAGCATTCAACGTAAAAGCACCATCACTGCTCAACGTATACACAGTAGATGATACCCTTGGTGTATCATTCACCATGACCGCAAAAAAATAATTACCCTACAACACACAAAAAAACTGCCAACCATTGGCAGTTTTTTAATAGCGCAATACAACAAACATAAGAAATGTTTAAAAAAATATTGTATACTACAGCAATAATGAACAAGTAACTTCTAACAGCCTGTCTATGGAATTTTTGCAACTCTACGGGAAAAGCCTACTCATATTAGTCACTGGTATTGTGATTGCCGTATACATCCTCATAAAAAAAGAACACAACGACGGCAACGAAAATAAAACAACCCGTCGACATTCCAACACTCCCCTGCTTGATACGTACACCACAGACTTCACACAGCTTGCACACATTGGAAAAATTGACCCTGTTATCGGTCGTTATAATGAAGTACTTCGACTTTCCCAAATACTTTCACGACGAAACAAAAATAATGCCCTGCTTATTGGAGCACCAGGTGTTGGGAAAACAGCTATTGTAGAAGGACTCGCACAACGTATTGCAAAACATGAAGTAACAGAAACACTCCAAGGAAAACGAGTATTATCTCTTGATGTTGCCAACCTCCTTTCGGGAACAAAATACCGAGGAGAATTTGAAAAACGAGCCAAACAACTTGTCCAAGAAATCAGCTCATCAGAAAGATCCATTATTCTGTTTATCGACGAAGTTCATTCAGTAATTCAATCTCAAGGAAGCGAAGGATCTGTCAATTTTTCTGATATCCTAAAACCGGCACTTGCTCGCGGCGACCTTCAAATGATAGGGGCCACCACTACCGACGAATACAATGCATATATCAAAACCGATCCTGCCCTCGAAAGACGATTTCAAACAATCACCGTAAAAGAACCAACAATCAAAGACACAATAGCTATTCTCCAAGGAGTCAAAGATAAATACCGTGAATACCACAAAGTGCAATTCACAGACGCAGCGCTAGA
>CAZEYK010000085.1:0-2534 GCA_964516055.1 uncultured Gammaproteobacteria bacterium | reverse complement strand
CAGTTTTGAAAATTACTATAACAACAATGTTACCAAGTATTTCGAAAAGGTCGGCTTAGTGGGCAATTATTATGATCTGAAAGATCAAGTCGATTTTACTTCTTGGTTGGAATATTTTACGGATGGAATTATTGACGAACTGCTACGTGTGAACAAAGAACTGGGAAAAGAAGCGACGAGTCCGGAAACGACCTTGAAGGAGTATCATCAGAAAATAATTGAATTTATCAAAGACAATGGTTTTATTACTGATAAGGACTATGCCAAACTTACAGACCGTGCCAAGCCTACCAGGAATTTGGATTTTCGAAAACTCATTGAGCTTGGCATAATCATAAAAGTTGGGAACGGAAGGGCAACTTATTACAAGCTGAAGTGAATAGATCTGCAAGTTGATGCTATACTGGTTCGAACCCCACCCCCCGAGCCAAATGGGACCATCAGTAGAAATACTGATGGTCTTGTTTTGTATATTGGCCATTATTCAGAAGTTAGGAAGTTGTGCTTAACTTAGGCATTCATTCGAATAGAAAATCAAAACAGGTATATGGTATTATTGTCATGTATTATTTCTCTTTTAAGCTGATTTTATATGTCTAAAATTCCAAAAATTAACCACAGTGATACATTGGATAATCTATTGGAAGGCTGTCAGATTATCGGTAAAGATTTTCGTTATTTATATGTAAACGATGTCGTGGCAAAGCAAGGTAAAAAGACTAAAGAAGAATTGCTTGGAAATAAGATGAGTGAGGTTTATCCGGGGATTGAAACAACGGAAATGTTTTCCAGATTGAAAAAATGTATCAAAAAAAAGGACGTGCAAATAATGGAAAACGAATTTCGTTTTCCGGATGGAAGTATCGGTTGGTTTGAGTTGCGAATGGAACCTCTGCCAGAGGGGGTATTTATTTTGTCGATTGACATTACCGATCGAAAACTCGCAGAACAAAAAAATACCGAATTAAATGAAATTAAGAATAAATTTATCAAAATTGTTTCCCATCAACTAAGAACACCTTTAAGTTCCGTGCGTTGGACATTAGAACAATTACTCAATGGTGATACTGGAAAACTGAGTGAGATACAAAGACAAACAGTTAGAATGGCGCATCAGGCCGGTATTGAAGTCATTAATCGGATAGGAGATCTCTTGACGGCACTCGATATAGAAAAGGAAAGGCTTGTCGCTGAAAAAGAGGAAATTCATATTGAAGGTATTTTGAAGTACATCATTTCTGAACATCGGTCTGATTTAAAACTCAAATCTTTGCAATGTAATGTTATATATCCTGAAACCTCGTTACCTCCAATTTGGGGAGATGCAGTGCTTGTCAGGGGAATTATCTCAAAACTATTGGAAAATGCGATCGTTTATACAAAAAATAACGGGATTATAAAGATTCAATTGATACAGAAGGACGCAACGATTTATTTTGAGATTACCGATACGGGTATTGGTATTCCCAAACAAGAACAGCACCGCATATTCAAAAGGTTTTTCAGAGCTTCAAATTCTTTTACAATGCATCCGGACGGTTCAGGCTTAGGACTGTATCTGGCGAGTCATTTTACCAAACTTCATAATGGTAAAATGGGATTTTCCTCCGAAGAAGGAAAAGGCAGTACTTTTTGGGTTGAAATTCCTGTTGAATTATCAGAAATAGGTACGAATATTTAAACACGGGGACAGCAAGTTTTCTCGGCATATGGAAGCACGACCTGACCCCCCACAATTTTTATTTTGGAGAATGGCCGTTAGTCTAGTGCCAAACTATTTTTATAATACTGATTTACGACAGCACTATGCTTTTTTATCCGTCGAGCCATTTGGATAAGATTTTGTGAAGATAGAAAAATAGAAGTTAACCGATAAGTATCAATAGATTGACTACCTTCTTTTAATTCTTTTAATGTTTGTTGGAGTTCTTTCCATTGATGTAAAAGTTTATCTCGATCTTTTACGTGACTGATTTTGGTTAAAGCTTGCTCAAAAGTTATTCCGGCTTTCATGAGTGGTTGTGATGTCGCAATAACAATACCCACTATCGCATGTGCAGCCAACTCATCACGCATAACGGAAAAAATATCTTTTGCCTGTTCTGTTAAAAAATAGTCGCTTTTGTCTACCTCTGCAACCATGTTCTCTTCGATTTTTTTCATTTCAACATGTATCTTAACTATCGCATTGTGCAGATGGGAATACTCTTTATGGTCCGCATACTCCAGTTGCTCTTCCAAATATTTCAAATTTTCCATTAACCGGCTTTTCTTCTTTTGTAATCTGCTGCATTCCTTTGAAATAACAGGTGGAATCTCTAAACGATTACCATACCTACTAACCAACATGTGCCAATATTCGTGTGCAAGTGCATCTTCCGGGGTTGGATCACCTTTGAGTGTTTCTACTTGCTGTACAACAAGCAAGCGCCCGTTTATGGGATTTGCTGTTTGATTGTCTTGTTCATATACATACAATCCCAAAGCATCATCCGCATTTGGAAATAATGAAGCGAAATATTTCTCATCATTCA
>CAZEYK010000084.1:0-2640 GCA_964516055.1 uncultured Gammaproteobacteria bacterium | reverse complement strand
CACACATAGTGTAGAATTAGCTAAAACCGTTCGAAACTCGTCCCAGTATGGGAGCTAAATAGGACAAACAGGTAAAAATTATGTCTGTTTTTCTTTTTTTTAGCTAAAAAACTGTGTTCAAAATCTATTTTTTTTGGAGGGAAGCGGGATTCAAACTTGGTGAGACAAAGAGTTGAGTAACATTACGAAAGGATGAGTTCATGTTATAATAGATGAAATATTACAATATAAAATACTTACTTACACATGAAAAAATTACTAATATCTTCAATTCTATTACTATGCCTCGTGCCTCAGTTTGCTGTGGCACAGTCAAACGACAAGAAACAATTTGAAGCAAAAATAATAGAAATAATAGACCAAAAGGAAATTGAAGATGAAAGTGGACAAATTATTATTCAACAAAACATACTCTTGAAAGGGCTTACTGAACCATGGAATGGGCAAGAGATTCATTACAATGGTATTTCGGATATTGTAGTGCTGAACATGACAAATAGTGCGTATAAGGTGGGAGATCGTGTTGTCATGAATAGTCTTGTGAATCAAGAAGGGGAGAATGAGTTTTTTATTCTCGATTTAGTTCGGAGGAATTATATTTATTTGTTAGGTTTTTTGTTTGCCATTGTGGTATTTGCAGTAGGAAGAAAGAAAGGAATGCTTTCATTGTTTAGCCTTCTCGTGAGCTTCTTTATTATTATAAAACTCATCATTCCACTTATTATCAATGGATACAATCCATTGATAGTGGCATTGTTTGGATCATTTCTGATCATGATGTGTATAATGTATCTCACTGAAGGGGTTAGTAAAAAAACTCATGTGGGAGTCCTCAGCGTATTCATTTCTCTTTTGTTAGCATTTTTACTTTCAATCATATTTGTAAACCTTACACGTTTAACGGGTTTTTCTTCCGAAGATGTTTCGCTTTTGGCAAATGGTGGAAATAGCATTATCAATTTTAAAGGGTTACTCTTGGCTGGGATTTTGATTGGAACACTTGGTGTTCTAGATGATGCTATTTTGAGTCAGATTGAAGCTGTAGATCAGCTCATAACCGTAAATCCTAATTTATCAAAAAAAGAAGTTATTTACTCTGCACACCAGATAGGAAGAACACATATTGGAGCGATGGTAAATACACTATTTTTGGCTTATGCGGGGGCTTCACTGCCATTACTTATCTTGTTTAGTTTAAATACTGAGCTTATTACTTTTGGTCAAGCAATGGATAATGAGTTTATCGCCACAGAAATAATACGAACACTTACGGGAAGTATAGGGCTTTGTCTGGCAATTCCAATAGCTACAATACTTGCTACTTATGTACTACATTGTAGCGAGAGCACGAAGAATGTATCGCTTGACTAGGTGTGATAGTTATAGTTTGGCATAAAAACATTAAATCGAGTGTAATGTACAAACATATGGGTGGATTAGAATTGATGATTATTTCTAACGTCGCCTAGCTCTCAGAGCAAAAATCGCTTATTTAAGCGATTTTTTGTTATACAAGGGTGAGAGGGACACTTAGATTCATTATTTAAAAAATGGTATAATCTATATATTATTAGAATAATTTATGAAATATTATTACATATTAATAGTTGGTATATTATTACTTGGTATATTTTATTTCTTTGGAAATAAAAGTGAAATTATTGAACTTGTTGATATTTGTCAAAGTCGACAAACTGAGGAATGTAACATTGTTCAATTACCTTATACAGACGCAACTATTCCGGTAGATGAAAGAGTATCGGATCTTTTAGAGAGAATGACGCTTCAGGAAAAAATTGGCCAGATGATGCTTATTGAGAGAAATAGTATCAAAAATGATAATGATATAGCTTCGTATGGACTTGGTGGTTTATTGAGTGGTATGGGATCTAAGCCAGAAATAAATACTCCCGAAGGGTGGTTGTCTATGGTGAATGAATATACCCGTATTAGCAAAACTACTAGATTGGGTATCCCAATACTCTATGGCGCCGACGCAATACACGGACACACTAATATTGAAGCAGCAACTGTTTTCCCACATTTTATTGGATTGGGTGCTACTGGTGATCCTGATTTAGTAAAGAGAGTTGCTCTGGCGACTACGGAAGAACTAGCTGCTACTGGTATTTATTGGAATTTTTCACCTAATTTAGATGTTTTGGGCGATCCAAGATGGGGAAGATTTTTTGAATCATTTGGTTCGGATTCATCTTTAGTGGCTGAGCTTGGAACCGCCTATTTAATGGGAATCGCATCGTATAATTCTAGCCCTTATCATCCTATTGGTACGGCAAAACATTTTATAGGGGCGGGAGCAATGGTTTGGGGAACATCATACAATAAAAATTTTAAAATCGATCAAGGAGAGTCGGAAATGATTTTGGAACAACTTCGTCAAAGACACTTACCATCATTTGAAGCCGCAATTAAAGCTGGTGTGCCTAGTGTTATGGTTGGTTTAAATAGTTGGCAACATAAAAAAATCTCTGAAAACAAGTATCTTATTACTGATTTGTTAAAAAAAGAACTTGGCTTTAGTGGTTTTGTTGTGTCAGATTGGTATGGTGTTTATGAAATCGATAAAAGTAAATACAACTCAGCAGTAATTGCAATAAATGCTGGAATTGATATGGTCAT
>CAZEYK010000083.1:0-2702 GCA_964516055.1 uncultured Gammaproteobacteria bacterium | reverse complement strand
ATCTATTAGGCTCTTTATACTATACGATACTTTCAAGAATTAATCACGAGAAGAGCGCTTGTTTTTTTCGCGTCAATACTATACCATACCAGTATCTTTGCGTAAAGGATGTTTTCATTTTTTTTCGCTGAAATTAGCAAAATTATATGCCTTCTACCCGCCGTTCTTATGGGTATGTTCCTCAAGATGAGGAGCCTCAACGACCACCGAGTCCCATAAAAAAATTTACCAAAAAGCCTCTCCAACACCAATCTTCATCTGAACCCTCTGATGCACTCCGTATTGTGAAACAAACGGCCTTGTTTCTTTTTTCACTTATTCGCATGTTGGTGAAAGGATTATTTAGAGTTGTTTCTTTTTGTGTGTTGTTTCCCTTCCGATCAAAATCATTACGAACACGAGCCATCCCCTTGCTAGGAGTTCTCTTTGTGTTGGGACTTATTAGTCTTATTGTATTGGTCGCGTGGGCAAGCAAAGATTTGCCTGATCCAAATAAACTGATGGATCGACAAATTGCGCAAAGTACAAAAATTTATGATCGTACAGGGGAACATATCCTTTATGAAATTTTTGCCGAGGAAAAACGTACGCTCGTGACGCTTGATCAAATTCCACAAAACCTTATTGATGGGCTTGTGGCTACCGAAGACACAAAATTTTATGAGCATCATGGTATTCGACCGCTCAGTATTTTGCGAGCATTTGCGTTATCATTTAAAAATAAACGGGTAGCCGGAACTTCTACTCTTACACAACAATTGGTAAAAAACGCCATTTTGACTCATGAAAGAAATATCACCCGAAAAATCAAAGAGGCTATTTTGTCTATTCGTCTTGAACAAAAATATTCAAAAGACCAAATTTTACAAATTTATTTTAACGAAATTCCGTATGGTTCAACAAACTACGGGGTTGAATCTGCTGCTCAGGGCTATTTTGGTAAGTCCGTTTCTGATTTAAACTTAGCCGAGTCTGCTACATTAGCAGGGTTTGCAAAAGCGCCATCAACATATCTCACAAATAGCGACGCCTTATTGGAGAGAAGAAATTTTGTGCTGCGCCGTATGTTTGAGGAAGGATATATTACGCAACAAGAAAAAGAAGATGCCCAAGCCGAACCACTCACATTAAGCCGAGAATTTGGAGATATTAAAGCTCCCCATTTTGTTCTCGATGTAAAACAACAACTGGTAGGAACTTATGGCGCGCAGCTCGTTGACACAGGGGGGCTAAAAGTCATTACCACCCTTGATTGGGAAAAACAACAGATTGCGGAAGGCATTATTGGGGGAGAATTAGGAACAAAAGTATTGGCTGACGCAGGGGCAAATAATACCTCGCTTGTATCTCTCGACCCACGAACTGGACAAATTCTGGCAATGGTCGGTTCAAAAGATTTTTATAATGATGATATCAATGGAAAATTTAATGTTGCAACACTAGCAAAAAGACAACCAGGATCATCATTTAAGCCTATTATTTACGCAGCCGCATTTGAAAAAGGATACACGCCAAACACAGTATTGTTTGATGTAGAAACAAATTTTTCTTCTTCTGGCAAAGAATATCGCCCTCTTAATTATAATTTAAAAGAGCTTGGTCCCGTTACCATGAAACAGGCATTACAAGGATCACTCAATATTCCCGCAGTAAAAACATTATATCTTGTAGGAGCGAAAGAAGGAGTAAAATTTTCTGAGCGATTAGGATATACCACATTGAGCGACGGAGACTTTGGCCTATCTTTGGTGCTTGGTGGAGGAGGGGTAAACCCACTTGAACATGCTACGGCGTATGCCATCATCGCCAACGAAGGAAAAAAAGTTTCTCCTGTTTCTATCTTGCGTGTGGAAGATTATAAAGGAGACGTTCTTGAAGAGTGGAAACCAAAAAAACAAGAAACCATACTCGATCGTGATGTTGCCCTAACATTGTCTAATGTTCTTATTGATGATCAAGCACGGGCATATGCATTTGGAGCAGGAGGAGTACTTACACTCCCAGGGAGACCGGTAGCAGCAAAAACAGGAACCACCAACAGCTACATTGATGCATGGGCCATAGGATATACCCCTAGTCTTGTTACCGTTGTTTGGGCAGGAAACACCAACAATTCACCAATGAAACGAGGTTTTGGAGGAAGCATAGTTGCTGCACCAATTTGGCAAGCATATATGAAGGAGGCTCTTGAGGGAACCCCTGTAGAATCATTTCCTACTCCAAAAACAGACGAAGTAACAAAAGCTATATTGAATGGCGCAACAGGTGGAGGTATTACGCTCAAAGTAAATAGAGTAACAGGAAAACTTGCCACATCATCTACTCCGGAAAAATATATTGTCACCAGAACGTATACGCAGCCTCATTCTATTTTACATTATGTAGACAAAGATACTCCTCGAGGACCTATTCCTGAAAACCCGGAACAAGATCCTCAATATAGAATATGGGAGGATGCCATTGCTGATTGGGTGCGGAGAAAATCAGAAGAAGATCCTAACTGGGAAATTAGTTTTGAAGAGCCTCCTATTGAGTCTGATGATATTTATTCTCTTGAACTTATTCCAATATTGCAGGTTGTTTATCCTCAAGCAAGCAGCACCATTCAAACGAGGACGATTGATACTGATATTAGGGTCAGTGCTCCTCGCGGGGTGACAAAAGTGACCTATGAGATAGATGGGGTACAAGTTGGCATAGTG
>CAZEYK010000082.1:0-3071 GCA_964516055.1 uncultured Gammaproteobacteria bacterium | reverse complement strand
ACGATAACACTCAACATACTGACAAATGGCCAGTAATAATATCCCCAAAATGCTCCTTTGTATGGAAGAGTTACCACCCAATACCCAAGGTAAAGCACAACAAATAAGACGTACGGATTTTTGATTGAAATTTTTTTGATACCTTGAACAATTCCGGACATCAAACTAAATACAATCAAAAAGGTGATCCATAACACATTTGACCCAACCATTCCTGGAGTATCATTAATGAGCGTGTTAATTCTACTTATCAACAGATCATAAAATGATATATCGACTTTTCCAGCATTTTCAACGCCACTGAGATAATTGATTACAGAACGTATTTGGAGAAAATCATGCCGAAGTTCAAATAGAAAATAACTCGCAAGCGGAACAGCAATAGATAACAAAACAATAAAATGAAATGTCTTCTTTGTTTTCACATGTCGAACAATTTGATACAAAAGAATTGGTGTCACAACGACAAGTAGTGGAACTCCAAAAGCCATCTGAAACTGAATAATACAGCCCAGAACAAACACTGTGGCAGCAAGAACATATGGATTTAATTTCTGTATGTATAGCCACAGAAGATACATGAATAACGGAGCAAGCAGGACTGCACCTGCAGGATTGAAAAATGCGTACACCGACGCACCGGTTGATGAAGCAAATAATAATGACCCAAATACCGCAGTTGTTTTGTCGAACATTTTTTTCCCAACATAGTACACGACGCCAATACTCAGAATAAATATCATAAGCCAAAACCACCCAACAACAACGGGGTTGCCACCACCAATAATGTATGCGGGAAGATTGAGATACAGCCACAATGGCCCATGAAATACACCTGGAATACCACCAGATCGCGGTCCAATCAGGGTGATATTGTGATTATAATATACATCTTCCAAAAGCAAGAAATCTCGTGCTATATCGGTATGAAAATCAACATTCCCCTGTATCATCGGCCATGCAGAAAACAGGATAATTGCCGAAAGAATTACAAGAAATAGTATGGTAGAAATTTTCTTCATTGTTGATACGTTAATTATTTTGAAATATATTCTGCGCTCTGGTGCAAAAATATTATACAATTTGCTTACAACAAATGATAATTGAATATTGGAAAAAATATCTCACTCCGAAAGTCATATCGATAATATTATTCCTTTATTTTGTCTTTCTATTACTATTGCAGACTTCCCTCCACTGGAAAAGTTACACGAGACCTTTTCAAAAAGAATTTCTCTACACGCTCTATTACAACTCGCAGTGGGTAAATCCTGAAAGTAAGTATGGAATTGGAGATGATGGACTGTATCAAGTTGCAGGACATACTCTCGCAACAAAACATGAATTTTTTACCATTAATCCTGAGATGCCACCTCTTGCTAAATACATCTATGGATATTCGATACTTTTTTTTGGAAATGCAGAGGCAGCAGCAGCAATTATGTTCATTTTTGCTGTTATAGCTTTTGCTTTTCTCGTTAATCGTCATATTACAAATCGTATATTTCAACTCGGAGCACTTATTTTTTTCATTACCGATCCACTTCTTTTTGAACAATCATATATTACGATGTTTGATCTTCCACAACTTCTTTTTCTTCTGTTGCACATGCTTGCAATGACATCAATGTTTTCAAAAAATATCTCTCGCAATCGTCAAATTCTTCTGGCACTCGTTGCCGGAATTACTTTAGGGTTATTTATTTCTGTAAAAATTGCATTTCTTGCAAGTCTCATTGTCTTAATTGATATATTCATATTGTACAAATTGAGGCGTCTTTGGCAGCTTATTCCTATTGGAGTTCTTTCCGGACTGGTTTACACCTCATCTTATTTAATGTATTTTGTTCAAGGTCACACTCTTATCGAATTTCTGAAAAACCAAAAATGGATGCTCCATTTTTACCTTTCTTCACATGTTCAACCTGTTTACGGTACTGCATTGTCAACATTGATTGTGGGAAAAACCATTGGATGGGGAGAGCACTCTCAATGGACTCATGTTTCCCAATGGACCGTGGCGTGGTCCGCATATCTTATCGCTTTTTTCATAAATAGTATGAATACATTTCGGAGGACGCATAATAAGATCGATCCGTCGTTCCTATCGCTCGTCTTACTTTCTTCTGGGCTTCTTGTAGCATATATTTTTCTTCCGTTTTTTACGCGGTATTTGGTTCTTTTGCTTCCCTTTTTAATTATTATATTTTTCAAAACGCTTGAATCAATCCAATCGAAGAGATCGTATATAATAGGAACAGCAATCTTTCTCATGCATTACTTTGTAAACTAAATACTCATATGAAAAATATTTCTATCATTATTCACACGAGAAACGAAGAATCAAACATCAGAGAATGTATCATTTCTGCCCAACTCTTAACGAGCAATGTAATTGTTGTAGACATGGATAGTTCTGATGATACCAAGACAATTGCAATAAAGAGCAACGTTTCAATAAAGACATTTCCCTATTCACAATATGTAGAACCGGCTCGTGAATTTGGTATCAATCAAGCCCAAACCGATTGGGTGTTTATTCTCGATGCCGACGAAAGGATGACAAAAGAGTTGGCAAATGAAATTGAATTGATTATTTCAAATGACGATAGCAACTCTCCAACTTATTACACCGTTTCACGTAAGAATATTTTTGGGAAAAAGAAATGGTTGAAATATGGTGGATGGTGGCCAGATCAACAAATCAGGCTGATCTATAAACCTGGATTTATTTCATGGTCAAAACAAATTCATTCGACTCCAACATTCAAAGGGACAAAAGGAGAGCTTCAAAACCCCATACTCCATTACTTTCATGGAGATATTCATGAAATGGTTGAAAAAACAATGATCTTTGAGGATATTGAATCTGACCTATTATATAAAGCCAACAAAAAAGTACACACTCTCACCTTTTTCCGGAAATTTTTGGGAGAACTGTATCGAAGACTTATGAAACATCACGGATATTTGGATGGCACAGTTGGTATAATTGAGAGTATCTACCAGGCATATTCCAAAACAATTACCTATCTTTTTCTTTATGAAAAACAACACAACCACCAAACAAA
>CAZEYK010000081.1:0-3143 GCA_964516055.1 uncultured Gammaproteobacteria bacterium | reverse complement strand
AGCATATTGGTGGAATGAAGTATGTTATTAGATATTAATGGTTCTATGCATCATTTGTGGGTGAATAGCCTCTTACTCACATAGTTTGTCGCCAATAGGATTATTGTTTCTATCGGCATACATACTCTATGACATTTGATTCTGCATACAATTATCTTTTATCACTTTCTAATTTTCCTCGACAGGAGTACATGAATGATCATGAACATTGTGCGGTATATTTGGAACGCATTCAATTTCTTTTGGATATTCTTGGAAACCCCGAACAAGTCATTCCTCACTATATTCATGTTACTGGCACGAGTGGAAAAGGTTCGGTTTGTTTGTTGTTGCAATCTATCTTAAGTACTAGTGGGAAAAAAACTGGTGTACTTATTTCTCCGCATCCCACAAGAATTACGGAACGGTGGCAAATTGATGGAAAAGAAATGAGTGAAGCTATCTTTGTGTTGTTGATTGAACAATTGAAACCTGCTCTTGAAACCTATACCCAAACCGCGCCATATGATATGTTGTCGTTCCATGAATTAACGACCGTACTGGGATTGCTCTATTTTGCCAAAGAAGCTGTAGATTGGGCAATACTTGAAGTTGGATGTGGTGGACGCTATGATTCAACCAATATTATTCCCTACAAAGATGTTGCGGTAATTACTAATATTGGCCTTGATCATACACAAATTATTGGAGATACAAAAGAAAAAATTGCATACGAAAAAGCAGGAATTATACATACTCCCTGCAACGTCTTTACGATGGAAAAAAAAGCAGCTATCCAAAATATTATTGAAACAGAATGCGCCACACACCAGGCACCATTTCATTATGTAATAGCAGATGATACATATATCATTGAGAAGTCCACCCTTACAGGAACAACGTTTTCTTATCACCAGGTGACCTATCAATTACACACTCTAGGAGCGCATCAAATACACAATGCTATTCTTGCCATCGAGATTGCTCGTTCTCTCACTATTGATCATGATGCTATTGTAACAGGTATAAACAACGCTATTCTCCCTATACGCATGGAAGTGGTTTCTTCACAGCCAACAATTATTCTGGATTCCGCACATAATGAAGACAAAATTACATCTACCGTAAATACAATTCTTCATCTTTCCCCTGCTTCTGCTGTTCATCTAGTTTTAGGATTTTCAGAAAATAAAGATATTCGGCCGATGCTTCATTCGTTGCAACAATTGCATCCACAAACCATTACCTGCACCCGAAATACGAGTAATCATTTTCGTAAAGTTCTGCATCCCAAACAACTTGCCGACATGTGTATGAACATATTTCCTGAAGCGACAACAATCCCATTTCTTGATCCTCAACAAGCAATTATGCATGCAAAAGCGCAATGTAAAAAACATGATATACTACTTGTTACTGGTTCAGTTTTTCTTGCAGGCGAATTGCGGGGAGAATTGACAAATTTTTTTGATTAACGTACAGTCCATGGCCTATGTCAAAAACACTCGTGATTGTTGAGTCACCAACAAAAGCAAAAACTATTTCAAAATTTTTAGGAAAAGATTTTCTCGTAGAGTCTTCTTTTGGTCATATCCGTGATTTACCAAAGAGTACTATGGGGATTGATATTGAAGGAGGTACCTTTGAACCCACCTATGAAATATCTGCAGAAAAAAAGAAACAGGTGAAAAAACTGAAAGATGCCATGAAAACCTGTGATCATGTTATTTTTGCAACTGATGAAGATAGAGAAGGAGAAGCTATTTCTTGGCACCTTGCACACATTTTGAAAATTAAACCAGAAGAAGCAAAACGCATGGTATTTCATGAAATCACGAAGCATGCTATTGAAGAAGCGCTTGCCCATCCTCGTGCACTTGATCAACCACTTGTTGATGCACAGCAGGCACGTCGTATCCTTGATCGATTGGTCGGATATGAATTATCACCATTTTTGTGGAAAAAAGTAGCAAGAGGATTATCTGCCGGTCGGGTACAATCTGTTGCCGTCCGTCTTATTGTGGAAAGAGAACGAGAACGAAATGCCTTTATACAAGAAGAATATTGGACCATGGATGGATTGTTTGCCAAAACACCTACTGATGAACAAATATTCGGTGCCAAACTTCATGCGATTGAAGGGAAAAAACTTGATAAACTTGCCATAAAAAACGAGCAGGAAGCTCAAACTATATTACAAGATCTTGAACACGCCTCATATACGATTACGGATATTACAAAAAAAGAAGCAAAGCGTACTCCCCCACCACCATACAGAACATCAACGTTACAACAACAAGCAAATCAAAAATGCGGATATTCTTCAAAGCAAACAATGCGTATTGCACAACAGCTTTATGAAGGTATTTCTCTTGGTTCAGGTGGAACACATGGGCTTATTACATACATGCGTACTGATTCTACAAATCTCTCTGAAAAATTTATCACAGAAGCAACGTCGTTTATCGGTAATGAGTATGGAGAAAAATATATTCTTGCAAAACCACGTGTATACAAAAATAAAGCAAAAGGTGCTCAAGAAGCCCATGAAGCTATCCGTCCTACTGATCCAACAAGAACTCCTGAATCTATTAAACAATATCTTGACCCAACGCAATTCAAGCTCTACAGTTTAGTTTGGAAACGTGCCGTTGCCACGCAAATGAAAGAAGCGTCTATCAATAGAACTTCTATAGATATTACTGCAAAGCAATACTTGTTTCGTGCCAACGGACAAAGTATGATTTTTGATGGTTGGTTACATCTCTATCCAGAATCAATTAAACACGAAATGCTTCCTGAAATGAGTAAAGGTGATGATGTTCATTGCCAATCAATTACCCCCACCCAACATTTTACTGAACCACAAGGGCGCTATTCTGATGCAACGCTGGTAAAGGCACTTGAAGAGCGAGGTATTGGTCGACCATCCACGTATGCCCCAACAATAGGAACAATTGAAGCCCGAAAATATGTTGAACGAGATGAAAACAAAAAACTTGCTCCAACAGATATTGCCTTTGTAGTAAATGATCTTTTGGTTGAACATTTTTCCGATATTGTTAATTATAATTTTACTGCACTCATGGAAGATAATTTGGATTCTATTGCAGAAGGCAAAAAAGATTGGCAGCCAATTATTGCAACATTTTATCACCCCTTTC
>CAZEYK010000080.1:0-3286 GCA_964516055.1 uncultured Gammaproteobacteria bacterium | reverse complement strand
AAATTTGGTATTAAAGTTACAAAAATATACGACAGGAACGTTTGCTGGGTTGTTTAATGCACAAACCAACGTGAATGTGAACAATAGATTAGTGATATTTAGTGTACGAGATCTTGAAGATGAACTTCGTCCTATGGCTGTGTATTCTATTATTAATTATATTTGGAACATTGTTCGTAGTGAAACAAAGCGTCGTATTTTGGTGATTGACGAAGCCTGGTGGCTTATGACCCATGAAGATAGTGCAAAATTTATTTATGCATTAGTAAAACGATGTCGAAAGTATTACCTTGGGGTTACGACGATTACTCAGGATGTAAATGACTTTTTGCGTTCTCCTTATGGACAGGCGATTGTGACAAATTCTTCGATGCAAATTTTGTTGCGGCAATCTCCAGCTTCTGTTGATTTGATTCAAAAAACTTTTTTCCTTACTGAAGGAGAAAAATATTTGCTTCTTGAAAGTGCGGTTGGTGAAGGAATTTTCTTTGCAGGATTAAAACACGCTGCTATTAAAATTGTTGCTTCTTATACAGAAGATCAATTGATTACCTCTGATCCAAAGCAACTATTGGAAATAGAAAAATCAAAGAAAGAATTTGAAGAACAACTGTTGCAGCAAGGAGGGTAATTTTCAGCCAATAGTTCAGAGCCAAGAGGAAGCACATACGTTGATAAGTTGTATTGTTGATTCTTCTTGGCTCTGAACTATTAACTTGTTTTTTATGACATTTGATTTACGAAAACGATTGTTTATTATTATTGGTATTGGCGTTAGTGTGCTTCTCGCACTTATTTTTGCTATTTTGTTTTTGACTGATTTTTTTGCAAATAGAGCGCCTGATATCAGTGGTCCAGGGAATTCTACTGTATTTAATACGTCAACTTCTCAAAACACGCCGATATTTGATGATGTTGATGCAACAACCGTTATTGGACAGGCTACTGTTCCTGCCAATCCGTCTGATCGACAAATTTTACTTCTTGCACGAGATTTTGTTGAGCGGTATACCTCGTATTCAAATCAAAATGATAATGCACATATTGATGAAGTTCTTTCTATGGTTACGGTACGAATGTCAGATTGGCTTGAGACACAAAAAGCGGATAATGAGTCTATTTATCGTGGAGTTACGACACGAGTTATTGCTTCTTCTTTTGATCTTTTGGAGAAAGAACGGGCAGTGGTTGCTATTGATGTGCAACAAGAGATGGTGTATCGGGTAGATTCTAATGTTCGATACAAATCGGGGAAAGTGAATTTAATAAAAATACAGGGAGAATGGAAAATTGATGGATTGTTTTGGAACCAATAATATTTTATGATTTTCAAGGGGGGAAAGATATCACGCATATATCAATGGTTGCTGGAACTTTTTTTTCCAGTTTTTTGCGTTTGTTGTAATACAGAAGGAGTATGGCTATGCTCTTTTTGTGAATCTTTGTCATTTATTGATCCTCGTACTGCAGCCTCTCGTTCGGTAGTGTCTCTTGATACTGTTGTGAGTATGCTGCCTCTTTCTCAGCCTGGTATGAAAGAATTGTTGCATAGGTACAAATATGATTGTGTTTCAGATATAGAACACTATATTGCTCGGTATATTGAACACTATTTCATGCTCTATCCTCATTGTTTTTTTCATGTTCCCGATGTTATTATGGCGGTTCCTTTACATAAAAAACGATTGGTTGATCGTGGGTTTAATCAGTCAGTATTTATTGCTTCTATTGTTGGCAGCCAGCTGCATTTGTCCGTTGTTGAGGGTGTTTTGTCTCGGGTGAAGCATACTCCCCAGTTGGCAACATTGTCTCGTGTCGAACGATTTGCTCATGTTAAACAGGCATTTATGGTTTGTGATACGTTTCATGACTATGTCGGGAAACATATTTTGCTTATTGATGATGTGTTTACTACTGGCGCGACAATGGAAGCCTGCGCTGACGTTTTGTTATCTGCTGGAGCAAAATCGGTGTGTGGGTTAACCGTGTTTAAAAGTGGAGCCGAGGATGTTTTGTCTTAATAATGGGAATAGATGAATACATTGTAAGAATATATGTACGCCATCAACATCATCATAACGAAGTAGATCAGGCAGCGCTCTTTAATAAATTAACCACTTAATTTACTACAAGCCGCCCTGCCGACATAGCCTTAAAAAACAAAGTCATCGAACCTTAGGTTGGTGTCCATAACTTCATCAAAGTCTTAATTACATGATTTCAATACTGTTCCATTATAAGAAACAAAACATGTTACCCATGTGTCCCATTCTATTACCTTATGTTCAACTGTTGTTGTTTTTATGATATAGTTGATTGGTAGGATTTCTTCCTAAATAGCCATCAAAAACAATGAACGATTGGAGGATTTTTCTGGGGGTTATTTTTATTTTGCTGATGATGATCAGCTTTTGTATATAGGTAACCACTTCATTGAAAAAACATATCAGGTCGATACTCAGATTGCGTAAATTGTGGGGGAAGAATTCTCTTTTTTCTAAATCTTAAAGAAAGTCTTATGGCCAATCATGAATTTGTGCGTCAAATGAAAGAGTTAGAAGCAATTCAACGTCGTTTATCTGAATATGTTGATAAATTATTGGCCGAGAAAAAAAGCAAAGAGATTAAAGAAAAAAAGGCGTAAACTATATGATTGAAGGACAAAACGGGGAAAGGGATGAACAACAAGAATTTGTAGATGTATCTTTAACATTAGGTAGTCCAGAGGTTGTTGAAATTTCTGAGGATGAATCCCGAGAAGAAATACAAAGAAGGTTAGATCAATTTGAAAATAGAAATCAACTTATAATTGAGTGTGCAAAAGATCTGCCTGCAAATGACGTTGCTGCAATAACCTTGGCTGTCGATGCCTTGTCTGGAGCCGCAGAAGTTGTTGCCAATGCCACCAGTCCATATCAAAAGAGAATAAATATGGCAAAGCGCCAACGAGTTATGAAGGCCTTGGCTTTGGTATTCGCTTTAGAAGCTCATGTGTTTGGTGGCGAGGCTGTAATGGTTAACGAAGAATTTAAAATCACCGAAGGAATTTCTGAAGTACTAGAAAACTTGTTGGCTAGCATTGATAGAACCACCGAAATGTTAGGGACAACAGCTAACAATTTATCTTTTGATCGAATAAAAAATGCCTCTGCCGATTGGAAAATGGACAGTGTTGAAGCAGAGCGAATGAATACAGCCGATCTTATTCTTTTAACGGAACAAGAAAGAGCTGGACTTTCCGATGAAGAACGAATAAAAGCCGAAGATAGGTTTGAAGAGCTTTACT
>CAZEYK010000079.1:0-3427 GCA_964516055.1 uncultured Gammaproteobacteria bacterium | reverse complement strand
GGATAAACAAATCACTCGCCTGCAATATTTTTGGCAACTGTTCATGCGACTGATTCCCCATAAAATTCACTCGTCTACTCACTCCTAATTCCTTTGCCAAATCCTTAAGAGACGCTTCAAGTTCCCCTGAACCACAAATTACAAAACAGACATTCTCTGGCAACAACGGCAATGCACGAATGACATCAGCCACACCATTTTTCTTTACCAACCGTGAGGCAGTCACAACAATCACTGCATCTTCTGCAAAGCCAAAATCTTTTCGAATCAAAGCTAATTCTTCCTGAGAATAATTTTTCGTAAAACGTTCAACATCAACACCATTTGGTATCACTTCAGCAACACGCCCAGAAAACCCCATATTCTTCCCCCATTGCATCAAATACGTGCTAATGGCCTGGAGCCCAGTTGCTTGAGAAAAAATACGATCAAACCATGTACGAACAAACCGCACCTTATGCAAAATATACTCAATAGGATCCCCTTCTTGCAACGTCAACAATAAGGGAACTCCTGTTTTAACAGAAAACCGTTCAGCAGCAAAACCATTATAACTTGCCATTAACGACCACACCACATCATACGAATGCGCTGTATGTAACGACATTCCCTTACGATGCCCAAATAGCGCGAGCACATATTTATCAAACATAGGATGTCCAATGCCAATCCTATGTACCCGAATATTCCCAATCTGTTCAACAGAAGGGAGTGTTCGATCCATTTTTGCGGTAATCATCTCAAAACAAAAATCGCCAGAAGACAAACGGTTGGTAATTTCTTTCATCGCTACTTCCGCTCCCCCAACAAACGGAACATACGCGGTAGAATAGATTAGTATACGCTTCATAAGCGTGAACGAAAATTCTCAATAGTTTTTTTCAACCCTTCTTCCAACTGAATAGTTGGTTCCCAACCAAACAACTGTTTTGCTTTTGTAATATCTGGTTTACGTCTCTTTGGATCGTCCTGTGGCAAAGATTTATACACAATGGCACTTTCAGAACCAATAATAGATAATACCTCTTGTGCCAGTTCAAGCATCGTAAACTCATGTGGATTTCCCAAATTCACAGGCCCTGTTTCTTGTGAAGCCGTATCCATCATACGAAGAATTCCCTCTACCAAATCATCCACATAACAAAAACTTCGTGTTTGTGTTCCATCACCGTATATCATAATATCTTCGTCTTTCAATGCTTGCAAAATAAAATTAGACACAACACGCCCATCATCAAATGCCATCCGAGAACCATACGTATTAAAAATACGGACAATTTTTATTTCCATACCGTGCATCCGATGATAATCCATACACAAAGATTCCGCACAGCGCTTTCCCTCATCATAGCACGCTCGTGGCCCAAGAGTACTCACGTGCCCAAGATACGACTCCGATTGCGGATGAACCTCTGGATCACCATACACTTCCGAAGTTGATGCTTGCAAAAGTCGAGCGCCATGTTTACGTGCAAATCCAAGCACATTAATCATGCCAATGGTATTAGCCTTTATCGTCCGTATAGGATTTTTTTGATAATGAACAGGAGAAGCAGGACAAGCCAAATTAAATACACGATCAACATGCTCATCATCCAGAAAAAATGGCTCAATAATATCATGCTCGACCAGACGAAATTGCTGATTATCCAATAAATGAGCAATATTCTCTCGACTACTGGTCATAAAATTATCAAGACAAATCACTCGATGTCCAACAGCAAGTAACCGCTCACAAAGATGAGAACCAATAAATCCCGCCCCACCTGTCACTAAAATAGTCATAAAAATATTGCAATCTTAAAACAAATATATTATGCTTAATTGAGCCAAAAAAGTCAAACGTAACCTCACTAATCAATTCCTATAAAAAGCCCCTATCTATGAAAATCCTACATATTATCACCCAAGGCACATGGGGCGGCGCTCAACGCTACGTAGAAGACCTTATCACACACATACCACCCCAACATAGTCACACCATCGCTATAGGGACACACAAAGAAACACAAGATCTCCAATCACATCTATCCTCATATATTTCTCTAACCCATCTCAAACGAAATATATCTCCAATTCACGATATAATAGCAATCAAAGAACTCGCAAACATATATAAAAAAATCCACCCAGATATTGTCCATCTTAATAGTTCAAAAGCGGGCATACTTGGCAGCCTTGCCGCGCACATAATACCCAAAAAACACCGTCCAAAAATTGTATATACTGCCCACGGATGGGTATTCAATGAAACACTTCCACCATGGAAAAAAAATCTGTATATCTTAGCTGAAAAATATTCAGCAACCTATAAAGACGCCATAATTACCCTCTCACCGCAAGACACCCACACGGCAAAAACCGTTCTCCATATTCCATCAAAAAAAATATATCAAATACCACTAGGGATAGAAGACATCATCTTTCTCCCTAAAAAAGAAGCACAACAAAACCTCGCGATAATGCCAAGCAAAAAAATAATTATTGGGTGTATCGCCAATCATTACAAAACAAAAGGGCTAAATACACTTATTGAAAGCTACGCAACAAGCACAAATTTACAAAAAAATACCCAACTATACCTCATAGGAGACGGTCCAGAACAACAAACAATAAACGCACTAATCAAAAAAAATAAACAAGAAAAAAATATCATATTGTGTGGAAAGAAAACCCACGCTGCACAATTGTTAAAAGCGTTCGACCTGTGCGTTATTCCTTCACACAAAGAAGGACTTCCCTATGCTCTCCTAGAAATACTCCAAGCAAAAATTCCTGTTATTGCCACAAAAGTGGGAGGAATCCCCTCGCTTATTACCCATAAAAAAACAGGACTTTTATGTGAACCTCAAAATAACACCTCACTCAAAACAGCACTTGAGTGGGCAATCACTCATACACAAGACATGACCCAATACGCAAAACATGCCCAACAAGTGGGCATGCAATATTCGCTAACAACAATGATAAAAAAAACAACAACGCTTTACAAAAAACTACTCAACAACAATCATTCCTAAAGAAGATTTAAGGTCATCAACAATCTTTTTTGAAGACCCGTCATATGTCACACCAATGCGCTCTGCTTCTTCAATTGTAGCCTTAGCATTTTCCGTATCACCCAAATCATTATAGGTCACTGCTAAGCGCCACCATCCTTGCCCAATGGTAGGGGCATGACTAATACTTGTTTTTAATAAAGAAATTGCTTCATCTTGTTTCCCAAGTGCAGTTTTAATAGGAACCATCAAATAATACAATTGCTGTCTTTTTGGCGACAAATCAATGGCCTCTTGCAATATTTGTTCAGATTGCACAATTAATTGTGGATTTTGTTGCAATGCCGCCCCGTACTGAAAAAGTCGAGATAAACTAATATGCGTCCGAATATCAAATGGATGCAAAGCCAAATTTGCTTGTAAATCTT
>CAZEYK010000078.1:0-3472 GCA_964516055.1 uncultured Gammaproteobacteria bacterium | reverse complement strand
GAGCAATACAGAACGAACAGGTTCGCAAGAGCCTGTTTTTTCTTTTGTTGAGCCATTTTCTTGCAGTTCGAAAGTTTCATTGAGCTTCGGCATCCATTTTTCCAAAAATTCAAATTCAGGAGTATATTTTTCGCTTATCTTACCGTCTTTTAGTTCAAAGTTCGAAAAAATATCACTTAATATATCTCGCTTTACTTCTACCTCTGTATTTGGGCTTAAAAGTAGATGGCGTGCTCGATATGCAAGTTCGTGGATTGCGACGGCTTTCTTGTAGAAGTCATTTTTACCGTCCTCGAGCTTGTTTATTTGTTCAAGTACTTTTTCTTTCTTTTCTACGTATTCCTCAAATTTCTGATTATAAAAATCGATAGAAATTATACCGTCTACCTTGTCATCATAGATTGCGCTTAGTCGTTTGTTTATTTTCTCAAGTTCGATATTCAAGTCTTTGTTTTTTGTTTCGGAGTATTCTTTTTGATCCTCATGCGTATCTTTGAGCGAATCTGCCAGCCAATCCAATACACGCTCGGTCTTGGGTGAAATTTTAATAATAAGGGGTACAAGCATTTCCTCTACGTCTTCTTGTTTTATGTATTTCTTTTGTGAACAAGGCTTGTACTTGTTGCAATGTCCATACCATGAGCCTTTTTGCTGTTCCCATGTAACCGTACCACCACACTCGCCACATTTTATTTTGCCTTTAAACAGAGGTAAATGTTTTCTATATCTTGGAGCCTTTATAGGTCGTATCATAATATCCTGTACTTTGTTATATATGTCTTTCGTGATTATAGGCTCGTGCTTGCCAGTATATTCCTTACCTTTCCAGCGGAAGCGTCCATAATAGAATGGATCGCCTAAAAGTCGGTGCAAGGTGCTTTTGCCGACTTTTTTTCCGCTTTTTGAACGAAAGCCATTATTGTACAAATCATCAGATAGTTTTTTGAGCGAGTAATTGCCCGTAGAATACAGTTCAAACATCTTTTTAATATGTGGAGCCTCTGTGGTATCAATAACGTGTGTTTTGTGTCCTTTTTCGCCAATCGTGGCATATCCTAGTGGTGGACGTACTGGTAACCATCCTTCTTCAACTTTTGCTTTCTGACCTTTCTTTACCTCCTCGCTTAAATTGTCGATATAGTTTTTTGCAAACAAAATACGTATACCCCAATTAAGTTTTTCTTGGGATTTTGACCCTCGGTGCATGATAAGACTGTCCTTGACCAAATGGACTTCTCGTTTTTCATCATGCTCAAGCCATTGATCTATCGCTACCATGTCTTTGAAGTTTCTTGTGAGACGGTCGGCTTTTTCGCATACAATAATTTTGATATCGTGCTTCTCAACAAATCCCATCATTTCAGCAAACTTACTTCGTTGCTTTTCGCCACTTGCACTTTCAGATATTTTGAATATTTTTTCAATGCGAATTGAATTTCTGCCACAATAATCTTTCAAATATTTTTCTTGAGCAGGCAAAGAGTATCCAGTTTCTTCTTGTTCTTTACTGGATACACGACAAAAAATAATGGATTGTCTGGTGCCACTATTTATTTGTTGTTCTTTCTGTTGCAAATTTTTCATAGCTTTCTCTTTTTACAGGTTTGCACACGACCTTGAGCATGTCTATTAAATCACCAGCCTCTACTTGAGCTTGCTCATCTGTTAATTCCTCACCAAACTCTTTTTTGTATAATGCCTTGAATGATTCAATTTGTTCTTTTGTAAATTGCATATATTTTTTGTAAACAAAAAGGGACGGTCTTGGCTACCCAATAAACAAGACAAAAGCCTATATTTATCGGCAAGAACCGCCCCTTACTGGGGACAAATATAAAAAGCTTTTGTCTAAAATGTATATTGGGTAGCACAGATATTTTACCATATTTCTTTCTTTTTGCAAGATAAATATGCCTTCTCAAGATTGCTAAAATATCGAACCAGTATATTCGCTAAAATGCTTGTTTCTTCGTAACTTATATCCTCGCCGTATTCTTCCTTTATGATAAGTTGTAGCTCTTTTATACGTGCTTCGCTTACCATACTGTTCCCATCAACACGGCAGGATTGAGTATACCGTCCTTGAATACGACACGATCAAGCGTGTACGCCGTATATTCCACCTCGCCGATATATTCACTTTCAAATTTCTTTTCAAACACTGGCTTGAGAAGCGAAAGAAACTTATCAATAAACTTCATCGCCCACCATGAGATAAGTTCAACAGGTTCTTTGAGTGTTTGTGACCGAAAGAATTTTTTCTTGCCGAACATACGACCAGAGAATAATTCTTTGCCGAGGTACTTGCTCATATACGCCCCGAGGTTGTTTACTTCGTCGACTTTGCGGATGTTTACTATTCCATGTCCCCATGTGTATTCAAGTGCGCCCATTTCAACGTATGGGAGATTACAAAGCACGTGGTAGTGAACGGCTCCACGCTTTTGAAATTCAGGGACAGCGAAATACTCAAAATCTTTGTATCGATATGAGATACGCTTAACAAACTGATTGAACAAATAGTTCGCAGTTTTGAGATCGGTTACGTTGTCGGCGAAAGTCAGGGTCATAAATTTGTTGAGGTGGGGGTTCGAGTTTACGAGACGGCGTATCTCGGTTTTCGTTCTGTTTATGGAATACTGCACTTTCTTTTTTCTTAACTCTTCTTGTTCAAACATGTTTAATTGCTTCGGCTCTTTGTGAGGTTTGTCACTTTGTGGTTTTGATTCAAAATCCCGCCAAACTTCTTTTGTGTACTTGTACACTTCAACCTGCTTTCCCGACACCACAACCTTGAGGGTGTAGGGATATGCCATAAGCACTTTTCGTTAGATGTGTGGATATAATCAAGTTAAGAAAGCGATTTCGTTCGTACCAACAAACCGCTCACAAACAATCTTTTTTTGTCGTCGGGCAGCCGCCAAAAAAAGATTGTTTGTCAGAGGGACGGTAGCCATTCGGTACGGGATACCGTAAATCAATGCTCATATTCCGTATCAGGGCGAGGCAGTATAGCGTCAGCTTTTCTTTGGTAAAGGTAGTAGCAAGTCTCCACCTTGACTAAAGCAAGCTATCAGACGCTTGTTTCTGTCTTGTCCGATACGGCAATAAACAGCCTTGTCGTCGGATGTTATCAATTCGGCTGTATTTTATATTTCTATGGAAAACGCAATCGTTTCCACATGGAAAGGTTCGGAAATTACTTCCGACCTTGTACGCAAGCAGATTCTCGCTCGCTTCGGCGAAGAGGACGCGAACAATTACGATCCAAAAAGTAATTGTTTGACGTATAATCGGTGGCTCGAAATGGGTTACCAAGTAAAGAAGGGTGAAAAAGCTCTTCAGTCTTTCATTATCATTGAGAAGAAAGACAAGGACGGTACGACCGTCCGAAAGTACCCGAAACGGGTACACCTGTTCTACATCAAACAAGTAGAACAGGTCGGGAGTGGTTCCTAAAAGGATCCACTCC
>CAZEYK010000077.1:0-3630 GCA_964516055.1 uncultured Gammaproteobacteria bacterium | reverse complement strand
TGGTGGTTTTTTTATTCAAAAAAAAGAAAAATAATTGTGAATAACTTTGACTCTATTTTTAAAAATGTGTATCATACGTACAGCTAAATTGCTCCGGCAATAAGGCTACTGTAGTAATTAGATTTGCCCGCTAATTACTGTATGGCGAAACAAAAGGCCACCTCTGTAGAAGGTGGCTTTTTTGTTGGAAAAATTTTAAAAATGTATCAACTAGTTTGCTTCCTTCACCTGAAATACAGGTACTTCCACCGCAGCCTGATCACCACCAAGCGCTTTATCAATGATAGCCGAAAAACTCGCATAATCACTTGGCGTTTCAATCTGTTCACCATTTACAAAAAACGTTGGAGTTCCCGTAAGACCAAAAGACTGTGCCATACGCAAATCCGTTCTAATTCTATCTTGAACTTCGGTGCTGGCATAATCTTTTTCAAAAGTATCCATATGTAACTCCAGTTCTTCTGCATACTGCCGAAACACGGTCAACGGATCTTGCAAAGCAGCCCACGTTTGCTGACCAGTAAACAATTTATCATGCATTTCCCAAAACTTTCCTTGCATACTAGCGGCCTCAGCAGCTTGCGCAGCAACAATAGCATTTTGGTGAATAGAAGTAAGAGGAAAATGTCGAAATACTACTCGCAAATCTTCCCCATACTGTTGCTGCAATTGAGACACAAGAGGAGCAAACCCCGCACAACCAGGACACTGAAAATCAGCAAACTCAATGATAGTAACAGGTGCTCCAGCAGAACCCTTCACATGATCATCTGCTCGCACCAGTAATGCTTCTTCCTGAGGGACAGCAGGACCACGTGACACTACTACCGCCACAACAGCTAAAATAACAACAGCAACAACAGGCAAAAGAACAAAAAGGATACTACTCTTATCTTTCATATATACACGCTAAAAAATAAATTGCGTCGCTATTGTAACAAAAGAATTCACAAAATACAAACAAAAAAAGACCCTATGAACGTCTTGCAAGAGGTGGGGTGGTCGTCAAACAACGTGTTCAACGACCACCCCAAAAGGGCTACTTCTTACCGGAGGTCATCCAAATTTTGAACGCCTCCTTCTCCGAAACCTGGAACCTGGCAGCAACACGAAGGACGTTCATCCTCAAAGAAGAAAAAGTCATCAGCAAATCCGCCAACGACTGATCACACTTCCTCTCTGCTTGAATCATAATCCAAACAAACACGGGGAGCCGGTTGTACACCGACAAACGATTCAATCTATCAATGAGCCACGTGTTCAAAGGATCTTCCTCCCTGGTTATTGTGGAACATTCCACTGTCTTAGCAAAGGGATCATTCCCCCAGCTAGACACACCACAATAACAAAAAAAAAGAAGAGATGTCAATCCTCTTCTAAAAATATTACTAACCACTATACTGTTTTATTCATTGGATTTTCTTCTTTATACGTAGGATTTTCCGACGCACTATATATAGACGCATTCTTTGACGTTTTTGCGACAACCAACAAATAATATAACGGCAAAATACCAAAAGTATTCACAAGCAACAACACAACAGTCCAAACCCACTCCTTTCGCTGAACCGCTCGAATAACCCCAACAATCTGCAAAAGGAAACCTAACACACCAACTATTGAAAGAATGGTCAACATGGTAGGAGAAAAATAATCCATAGTATTCCAAAATAAACATAAATAAAAGGACAATCACTTACCCTAGCATCTTTCACGGATATACCCAAACAAAGTTACCTATCAATATTTATTTGTGTGTTTCCCCCGTGACCCATCGACAGTATATTTTATTGCATTTTTTTCCATTTTTTTTTCTAACGCGGTAGCCAAATCAATATCAGTCACATAAGCAAGCTCCAACAAATACGCAAACACATCAGCAAGCTCATCGGCAAAAGCTTCTTTTCCATTTGGATTACTCAGTGCATGCTGAATTTCTTCAGTACTTTTCCATTGTACATGCTCTAGCACCTCCGCAGCTTCAATAGACAAAGAAATAGCTAAATCCTTTGGCGTCATATACTTAAGCCAATCACGCTCCTCACAAAAATCAATAATTTGTTTTGTTAACCGAGGAATATCACTCATACTTAAAATACCAAAAACTCTGGATTAAACAACATCACAAATCCCAACAAAAGCATCAAAATACCACCAACAAGCGTACTCCACTTGCTGTACTTATGGACCATACTAATTTTTTCCAACGCATAAATACCAATACCAAACACAATAATGTCATCAAACATGTACATAATGATATACAAAAACATATACCATTGCGTTTCCCAAAACGTAAGAAAATTTAATTCCAAAATTTTTGTATATGTCTGAGGAATACCAATAGAGCAAGCAAATTCAAAAATATTCACAGAAAACGCAAGCGCCAAAATACCAAAGGCAACGCCCAACGTAAGCGGTTTTTTTGCCAATTCTTTTACCTTATCACTCATTTTTTTCTGCTGATCAATACTTGCCACCTTACACACAGGTGAATATGTATAAAATTTATATATAAAATAGATACCACTTCCAAGTGCCAATAATCCCACCCCAGGAGTAACATACTTATTCAACTCAATAAAATCCCACGCCGTAAACCATACATTTAAAATAAGGTAATACATCACTGCCTCAGCGACAATAAATAAACCAGCATACTGAAACATCCTTTTACGTGATCCTGCTTGCGAAAGTACAAATAAAAACATCACAAGCACCCACATAGCACAAGGATTAAATCCATCCACCAAACCAAGAATAAGCGACAAAGCAGACAAAGAAAAACCTCCAACATCCACCACGGTACCAATAATAGGAATGGTAATTTTATATGATATTTTTTCACTCACATCGCATCCTTCTTCAGTACAAACTTCTGTTTCAGTTGTTCCATTAAATACCTCTACTGCCTCACCATTCACCACATCATCAAATGTCACAGTGTGCAAATCCCTATCCACTAATTCACGAAACACTTCTCCCGTTGTTTCCGCGGTGCCAAATCCTTGAATCAATACGCCGTTAATAAGGGTAACAGGTGTTCCTTTCACCATGTCATACTGTGTCGTAACCGCATCAAAATTATCTTTATTCGCCTGTTCATCTAGATTATAATACACTACACGCACATCTGGCCGTTCCACAAGAAAATCTTCCAAAAATGCCTCTGCATCCTTACAATGCCGACAATCATCCCGCATAAACATAGAGATAACTGGACCCTGTTCTGCAGCCAAAGTATCAAGAGGAGTGTCTTCCGCCAAAGCAACCGAAGGCAAAAGAAAAATACTCAAAAACAAAAAGCTAAAAAAAATTTTTTTAAACATAATCATACATAATAAATAAGTACTGTTAATACTACCACTAACAAACAAAAAAATAAAAATACTAAAATGGTATGGTTTAACAAATAAAAAACAAGCATAGGGAAATGCTTGTTTTTTGTCGAGCTGGAGGGACTAGGTGATAAAAAAATTCAACAATCAAAAATGAGTTGTACTCTGGAACGAGAGACCAACCTGACCAGAAGAAGGAGATGATGATTTTCAATCTTCCTTGATTGATGGCAAGGAATGAGTCTCCTGAAGTGAGTGCAGTCGAGCGAACTTAACCAGCTGTTTTGGTTTC
>CAZEYK010000076.1:0-3845 GCA_964516055.1 uncultured Gammaproteobacteria bacterium | reverse complement strand
CTTTCAGTCGCGCCCCGCTGCGCTCTCCTCCCTTCGGTCGTCGGGGCGTATAACACAGCGTATGCGGTTCGGGGCTCGGCTCGCCCCTCTCCCATATTTTTGCTCCCGTTGGTCGCAAAAACATCGCATACGCTGAAACGTTAGATGAAATTTTTTGTTTTCAAGCCATATGAAATTTTTTTTCTTAGCAATAATAATTTTTTTACTGTTACCAAGTACAGTTTTTGCTACTGGAATATCATACAACCATAAAATATTTTTTGAATTTGGTTTGTCAGACATAGAAGTTGATGTCGACTATGCAGGCTTTGGAGAACCAGACAGCAAATCCTTAATATTCTACATAGATAACCCTTCAGAAATCACAATACAAAACCATGAATTAAAGTCTTACAATGATTATGTCTATTTTATTCCAGCAAGACCTGGAATGAATAATTACGAATTTTGGCTTATAAAAGGCGAACATAAGCAGAAAAAATTTTTCATCATTGGATACACTAATGAAGTTGCTGGAGATACATGGCTTGAACGCAACGGCCTAGTAATAGACCTAACAAAATTACTATTTATTGGTGGAATGATAACAATTATAATTCTAAAGCTATTGAATAATAGAAAACAAAAAAACATCAGCTAACAATGAATAACTGGTTCACTCACTCCGCTATTGCTCCGTTCGCTCTCCCAAATTTGGCGGCGGTATGTCGCTCAGCTCCAAATTATACCGCCACCAAACTTCAGTTATCCATGAACGTTAGCTGAAATAGCCTCAAATCCTTTCTTGCTTGTAGAAACTCACTAAATAGTAAATATATGCAAATTATCAAAAAAATATTCAACGGTAAAACCAGCAAATCAGTGTTAACTATGGGCATTGTTGCAACATTTCTCCAAATATCAATAGCCGCTTATGCTGTAATTAAGCCAATAAGTCTGAAGAGTGATTTAACACTTTTTTATGGGATTGTAGTTTTAGAGCTAATATTTTTCCCAATAAGTCTTTCAATAATTTTTTCTTACCTCCTAAATAAAGTTAAGTGGCTTGATAAAAAATCATTTCTGATCACATTCCTTGTTACGTCTTTATTTATTGTAACCGCTGTAATTTTTGGGCAGCTAGCATGGGAAGATATCATTCCTTGGGAATTTTGGCTTTTTTATAAATATATAGAAATACCTCTAGTCTTTACAGGACTAATTGGCATTCCCTTGATTTATCTTTTGGGATATTCCAGTTGGACAGTTTTCACCTTTGTAATGATAATTGGAATATTTGTTACCGCTTTTTTGGTTGCTGCTCTTTATTCCTACACAACCCATCTTGCAATCAATAAGAAAAAACAATCTTTTAGAATAATCCTTACAGTAGCCCTCATTTTATCTATTGGATGGGGCATATTTCAGGCAATAAACAGAGCATATGTAAAAAGATTATCTCTAAAAGGTGAGTGCGCTGCAGGACTTAACTTTTACCAGTGTGACAATTACAGTAACATTGGAAATGGTTACCACAGATTGGATGATGATATCTACTACAATCTAGGCTATGTAAATGCTATTAAAATCAATGATGTCGACATTGATTCCTTTGAAGTAATCAAAAGCGATTCAGAGCGTATGTCATTTGCCAAAGATAGAGACAAGGTATAATATGTACATGGAGAGGTTCTTCCCACTCACAATATTGATTCGTGGAAAATAATGGAAGGAGGAGATAACTCGGGGTATTCATCGGACGATAAAACCGTATTTTTTGGGACAAATATTCTGGACGGGGCTAATCCCGAAAGTACATCTGTCATTGAAAATAGGTATGCATGCAATAGTGATTTTGTTTATTTTGGAGACAAAATTATTAAGGGCGCAGATCCAAGCTCCTTTGTAACACTGGATTGTGGCGGTTACACAAAAGACGATAAATCATATTATTTTTATGGAGAAAAAATAAATGAGGATGAAACTGGATGCAGAGGTCAAGATATAATTGACAGCAAATGTGAAATAAAATGACAAGAGATTCAAGGCTACATCAGCTAACAGCGTATATCTGGACTCATTCAATATTTTTTAATAGGCTACCTTTTAGCAAAATTAATTATTCTAATTAAAAAACAAATAAAACGCCTTTTTTGAACTATACATCAACAACATATAATCAATCGTTAAATACTATGCGAAAAAAAACCGTTACAGTAAACGATACCATGCAAAAAAACTACATATACGAACTCACAGAACCAATGGGAGAAAATTTTGATCTCGTATTTACACCAGAACTCACACCAAAACAAATGCTTTCCCTCGGTGTATTTGGCGGACACTACATGACCGACTGTACAAAAGAATTTCCCAAAGACTGGTTTGCAACAGCAATAATAAATTCTGAAAAACATGACGACACCCTAAATTACTTTCACAAACATGCATCACAGCCACTCAAAATTTGGAAACAAAAAGGATGGATAAACGAAAAACATGACCCACGCGGCTGGTTTCAGTGGTATTGCAGATACTACATGGGCAGACGTCTCCCAGAAGAAGACGCCCGACAAATTAAACGTTGGAAAGCATATCGTAGACATTTAGCTCAAGTAATAAAAAACTGCAAACCAAAAGATCTCTCTTGTAGAGCAAAACAACGCCAATCATTACTTCATTGGGCGTATGATTCTCGAAAAATTTAACCTAAAAAATATGAACGAACAACAAATACCAAATCAAAAAGAACTCCTTTACAGCCCAAAAAACTGGGCATTCATAGCTTTCTTCCTAAGCCCAATATTGCCAGCCATATTTTATTACAGAAACTGCAAACTACTTAACACCTCTTCAAAAGGAAAAAAAATACTCATAGGAACAATTTTTTTTGTATTAGTATTTTTAGTAGCCGCAACAATCTTTAGTTATTATTCAACACCAATTATTCTCACAGAAGCGATTATAGCGGTAATAATCGCAAAAAAATTAACAAAAACACAACTTGGGGCTTACGAAAAAATGAAAAAAGAAAAAGGACTAAAAGGCGGCAGAAACGAAGCTCCACTGATGTTATTATTCCTAGTACTAATGATCGGTCTAACATTTGTTCTTCCCTATATACTTAATAAATATATTGAAAGCAAACACATCCAGCATAACTACATGGATGAAATAATAAATAGACCAAGATAAATATTTAAAAAATTGAAACGCCCTGAAAAAACTGCCAAAATAAAATTAATTTCTTAATGGAATTTTAGCGCACTTCTCATATACTTAAACGTTGTATAAAATTAAAAAAACTCAAAATGAATGAAACTCCAACTCAAAATATTGCCAAAGCATACCTAGCTCGCAATGAAAACGCATGGGAAAAGGTAGATGCTGCTATAAAGGCTGACGTTAACAAAGGTTGGGAAATAATTTTAGAATTAATCAACCAAGCTGATAACAATAAAGATTTAATGTATATCGCAGCAGGTCCACTTGAAGACATTATTTGTAAACACCCAGATCAAATCATCGAGCGTGTCATTGAACGAGCTAGACAAAATAAACGCTTCAGATTTTTAAAAATCGCACAACAGGCACTTAGCGGTTCCGCTTCGCTCCACTCAAATTGCTTGTTTTTGTTGCACTTCATGCTCTATCATCCTATCAAAGCAACTTCACCAAGTGCCGGACGTTGTGCAAAATAATTTAAACCCCTAGAGGAACAAATACGTTTTAATATTGAAAAACAATTATGCAAAATTTAAAACTTGGCAAATATAAACATTATAAAGGCAATTTTTATAAGGTACTCGGAGTAGCTCAACATAGTGAAACCTTAGAAGAATTAGTAATTTATCAGGCTTTGTATA
>CAZEYK010000075.1:0-3860 GCA_964516055.1 uncultured Gammaproteobacteria bacterium | reverse complement strand
TTTTTAAAACAATTGGGCGATAGCCCAAAAAAGAAAAGGAATATTTCAGCTAACTAGATTATAAACGAATACATTTCGTATATATACTATTTTTTTGTATATTATACGATATATCTTTTTTTTGTTATATCTACTTATTTTTCCACCACCAATTAAGTATATCAAACGCTATTGGTGCAGAAACATCTGCTCCCCCACCACCCTCTTCAACAAGCACGGTAAGCGTAATCTCTGGATTATCGTATGGGGCGAAGGCGGTAAACCACGCATGATTTTCTTTTGTACTACTCCACTGTGCGGTTCCTGTTTTTCCCGCACTCGTGAATGGCAACAACGATAATCTGCGGCAAGATCCATAATCTACACAATCTTTCATTCCCAGCCGAGCTTGTTCGGTGTATTCACTATTTACAATGTTATCATTGAGTACTTCTGTTTCATATATCACTTTTTCTTTGGTAATGGGGTCTTCTTCATATTTCATGAGGTGCGGTTTATAGAGTGTTCCTCCATTTGCTATGGTGCTGATGAGGGAATTTATTTGGAGTGGGGTTACGAGCAAATCTCCTTGTCCAATAGACAAATTGTATGTATCTCCTACGTACCAGCGTTCCCCTTTTACTGATTCTTTCCATTCTTTTGATGGGAGAAATCCTGGTTGTTCGCCAGGGATGTCTATGCCAAGTTTTTCGGATAAGCCGTATTCTTTGAGATATGCGGTTATTCTATCAACTCCAAGACCAACAAAATCTTCAAATCCTCCACCGATGTAATAATAAAAGGTATTTACGGACCAGGCAATGGATCTGCGGACGTTTGTTAGACCATGACCGCCTGCTTGCCAATCTGGAAAAAACCAATTACCTATACGTAATCCTCCATTGCTGAGAAAGGTTGTTTTGGCAGTAATAATTCCCTCTTGCAAGGCTGCGGTGGCAATGGCGGGTTTTACTACTGATCCTGATGGATAGGTTCCACCAATGGCCCTATTGAATAGTGGGTTATCTGGATTTTGGATGTATGACTGATATGTCTTTGTATCAATTCCCCCAGAAAAATCATTATTGTCGTAGGAAGGAAGGCTAATCATGGCAAGAATTTCTCCGTTGTTGGGATTACTCACCACAACACTTGCTCTTGTTTTTTGTATTTTGTCGAGATGCTTGTGCAAAATATCTTCTATTGATTCTTGCATTGCATAGTCTATAGTAAGAGTGAGATGTTTCCCGGGAGTAGGTGCTTCTTCGGCAATAACTTTTTGTTCTTTTCCGAGCGCGTTTACTTCTATGCGTTTTCGTCCGTATGTTCCTCTGAGGTAGGATTCATATTGTTTTTCTATTCCTGATTTTCCAATGGAATCTGATGGCAGATAGCCCACATCATATAAATCTCCTAGTTCTTCTGGCGAGAGTTTTCCTTGGTATCCCATGAGGTGTGATAATGATGGTGTTGAGGTATTTGCTTCTTTTATTGTGTAGAGTCGTTTGCTACCACGTTGGATGTGAATACCTGGTAAATCTGACGCTTGAATTTGTATGGATAAGGCGGTTTCATAATCTAAATCTTCGAGAATAGTAATGGATTCATAACTATAATTTCCATATTCGTTTATTGTTGTTCTAATAAATTCACTTTCTTGATTTGTGATGTTGGCAAGTGTTTCTACTATTTTTTCTTTTTCGTCTTTATTTCTTGGTAAATCTTGTGGAATAAGGGCAAGAGAAAAATTCGGGACGTTTTCTGTTAGTTGTACCCCATTTCTATCATAAATAAGCCCCCGTTCTGAAGGAATAGGAATAACTCGTTCTCTATTTCTATCTGCCATGGCGCTGTATTTTTTTCCATTGAGTAATTGGAGTTGAACGCTTCTTCCAAAAATAACGCTTAACCCTAATATCATGATGATAAATAAAAATAGTTGTCTGGTTTTTGTAAAATGGGTTCCAACGTGCATGTTCATGCCTTCTGTTTTTATTTGTCTGCCTTGTTCTTTTTCAAATGCAAAAGAATCCTCTACCCATGCGGTACGGAATTTTTTCTTGAATCCCTTAAATTTTCTTGTTTCCATACTCGGAAACAAGTTATGTTTCTCCATACGGCATTATGAATAGATAATCGTTTTTTGTAAGCGTTTTATAAATAATACAAGAATATTATAGAGAATGGTTACCAAAATAATGGTACATCCCATTTCCCATAAAAATGTTTTGGCGAGGTTTGTGTAGTTGATGGTAAGGTGTTTGGTGGTGAGTATCTGAGAGGCACTGGCAATAAGGGTATAGCCAATTCTATATATCAACAGAAAAATACCAGACAGTGCGGCAGCAGCATACCATGAGCGATTAGTAAGTACGTCACGATGGATCCAGTACGTAATGAGTGTTGCAATGACTGAGGGAAAGAGAATACTCCCAAACGGTGTTACAGCATAAAGTTCCAAAAAGAGATGCAAAATTAGTGATATCCATATAACTACTCCTGTTTCACGAATAACAATAAATAACGTGATAAAGGTGATGATGATATTTATTTTGTTTATTGGTTCAGGAAGAAGAAATGATACCCCAAGATGAAGAAAAATAAGGGCGATTATTCCTAAAATGAGGATTATTGTTTTTAGGATGAATTTTAGCATACCATTATTGTGAAAGTGCCTCTTGGGTAATGACGGATACGATATGTAAGGTTCTGCTATCAATGGCCGGGATGACGATTGCTTCTTGGAATGGTTGGTATGCTTCTTTTTGGACTTCTGATATTTTTCCAATATACAATCCACGTGGTATTCCTTGCTCTAATCCAGAGGTCATGACGGTATCTCCTATGTCGACGTTTTGGTTTTGGGGAATGGTGTTCATTTGTACACTGAGTCCGTATCCTCCTTCAATAAGGCCAATCGTTTTTTCTTCATTTCTTATGGTGGCGGCAATTTTACTCTGTCCGTCTTGGAGCAGGCGTACAATTGATGTGTCTTTTTCTACTTTAGCAATTTTTCCGATGAGAATCCCTTCTTCGGTAATAACAGGGTTTCCTATACTAATATTGTTTGTTTCTCCTTTATTAAGGATTATAGTATTTGCTACTGGATCTACGTTTCTACCAATTATTTGCGCACCTACGTGTTCGTAGGGGGTGCTGCTAAAAAAGAGTAATTGCTTTTGTAATTCTTGGTTTTCTTCTTGGAGAATCTCAAGTTGCATGGTGAGATTCTCTATTTGGATGTGGGTATCTGTTTCAATGTTGTTGTCTAACACACTCACTTGATAAATAGGTTCAGCCCCTTTGTTTACAATTCCACGAAGGAGATGTTCTATTGGTGAGAGCCATCCAATATAGTGGAGTGTAATGAGAAAAAAAATGACAGCACTAATGCTGATGATAATGCGAAGTTTACTTTTCTCCATAGAGGTAGATTAGTTAACGGGTAGACCGTGAACAATATTTTGCAGAGATAGTTTAGTTGTCCCGTGAAGAAGGAAGTACTACTTCTGAAAGAAGTTCGTCGTCTTCAAGTAGGAGTCCTGCCCCTCGTACTACGGCAGTCAGTGGATCATCCACAATACGTACGGGAATTTCGGCCTCTTGTGAAATGAGTGTATCAATACCACGAAGGAGTGCTCCCCCACCCGTGAGTAGTATTCCTCGTTCATGAATATCTGCGGTTAATTCAGGAGGTGTTACCTCGAGGGTCATGCGAATGTGGTCAATGATTGTTTTTACGGATCGTTCGAGGGCGTCTTGAATATGATCATTTGAGATCATGATTTCTTTTGGTAGACCGGTAATAACGTCTCGTCCACGCATGGGGAATTCCAATCGTTCAGTGAGTGCAATTGCTGATCCAATTTTTATTTTTATTT
>CAZEYK010000074.1:0-3894 GCA_964516055.1 uncultured Gammaproteobacteria bacterium | reverse complement strand
CGAGAACTAAAAATTATTCCAGACAAATTGGAAAATCCCAAACACAATGCAGTCATTATGGGAATTGCGTACGTAATTGGTGGTGCATTTCCACTTGTCCCATACTTTCTATTTCGAGATGTTTGGACAGCGGTACCAATATCAATCGTGGTGACGCTTATTGGATTGTTTACCCTTGGCGTACTCACCACCAAATTTTCCAAACGATCCTGGTGGAAAGCAGGGTTTGAAATGTTTGTACTTGCGAGTGCCGCAGCACTCATTGGATATGGCGTAGGACAAGCGGTTGATCGAATATTCAATCTAACAATATAATAAATATACAAAAAACACCCACTCACGAATTCCCCTCAAGCGCAATAGTATACACGGATACTATCGCACTTGAGCAGCGCGAGTGGGTGTTTTTTTTTAAGTTTCTCTTTTGTCAGCAAGAAGAAACGACGCGGCTACTTCAAACGGCGGAATAACTCCGCCGCGTTTTCTCCACCTTTTACGATCGATTCGATGCCAGATGCCAGCATCTCCTCATGAAATTGTTGGTCACCTGAGTGACCAACAATTTCATGAATTTTTTTCTGTTTGGCCGCTTCGGCGACTTCTCGCCAGCGACCGTTCAAACCGTCAATGATGACGGCGTCAAAGGCGACGTCCCCGTTCAGAAGCGCAAGCGCTTCCTCACAGTTGGACGCCAGATCAATCGTATGCCCACCCCGCCGCATATAGCGGCTGAGCGAGTCACGTACGATGGCTTCATCATCAACAATCAGGATGTGCATTATGCACCTCCTTCTTTGTTTTTACCCATGCGCATGCTTTACTGACAAAAGCAAAGTACTATGACAAAAAAAGGTTCACCTGTCAAGGTGAGCCGAGTAAATATATTATATTTTTCTAAATTTCCAAATTGCTCGGCCAACGTGCTGTCCTTTTCTCCAGTATAATAATGACTCTTCATTATCAGAAAAAGGCTCTACAAAAAATCCGATATTCTTAATACGATTCACACAATCAATCAGGATCCACTCATTTCTATAAAAAAACTGTGGGATGATAAATACCACCACCCCACCATCCGTTAATACCTGAGCAAACTGACGAAATGCATTTTCATACAGCGAACCAAGCACTCGAGCTTGATCAACAATAGCTCCTTTTGGTTCATTTCCACGAAGTGCTTTTCCCATATACGGTTCACTTACAATCACATTCACAGAGTCCTCATCAATACGCCGTTCTAAATCAAGCACATCAACACTATAATAGGAAAAAGATATTTGTTTTAACTCAGACGGATATTCTTCTTTTAGCCAAGCAATATTATTTTTTGTATCAGTAACAGCCTTATCCGAAATATCCGTCCCTACAATATGAGAGAAGCCAAGCATGGCAGCTTCCATCAACACTGTTCCCGAACCGCAAAAAGGATCAAGTAGTGTTGCATTTTTTGGATCCACCCCCGAAAGATTAACCATGATTCGAGACAATTTTGGTGGCAACATGCCACTTTTACTATCAGCACCTGGTCGATCATAATCCCGTTTGCTAAACGCTTCAATAGGTTGAATAGCGCGAGTAACAAATAATTCATAATCAATAATATTTAGATCACTTTGTTTTTCAACCAAATTATTGTGGAGTACGGTCGCCGTATTTTTTGGGACAACAAAACGAATAGAACGCCCCAATTGTTTTACTGCCTTTTTTATTGCAATACCAGTCTTATTTCCATTATGAAAAGAAAACGTAATTTTTCCTTCAGGGCACACGGCATCAAGATATGCTGCCACCGTTTCAATGATAGCATCTTGTTTCCGAAGATCTCCAGAGACAGGAATACGTTCCAATATAGCTACCACTCCACCAAAGCGCTGAATAAGGGCATCAACATCAAGAGGTGCTTCTGTATCAATAAATAAAAAAGAGGTATTTTGCAAAGCTACTGTATAGGAAATATTAAGCAAAGCAAATACCGCCGTAATTTCGGCGGCAGAAATATGAGGTTGATGTCCAAGGGAAAAAGCGTAACGGATCATAAAAATAATTATTCCAAAATAATAGTGGTTTCAAGAGTTGTGGTTGGAAGCTCCTCAACAATAGGATCAAAAAAAGGATTTCGAGAGACGTTTGGGGTCGATGTAGTATATTTTTCTTCCCAACGATGTGAAATCATATCATACCTCTCAAAATCAATAGACTCGACACTCAGCTGTGTTTTCAAGAACAAAATACTATCTGCCTGAGAGAGAGACTGTTCAACGTGAGTATACATAAACCACACCATAGAAGCAAGCAAAAAACACGCTGCACCCAAAAAGAGCAAACTCATAACTCTGAGTACCAAAAATTGCCTTGGGATAGCCGTGGTATCAGGAGTACCAAGATTATTCTTTTTCGATAGGAAACGTATCTGCATATATAGTGGCAGTAAATCTAAGAGTAAGAAGTTGTTCAGAAGTATCTCCACTCACACGAGACCAACTAAGATGATCAGCCATGACATAGTAGGGAAGCAACTCAAGGGCCTTCAAAAAATTCAGATGTTGTTCAAGTGTCCCTGTATTCACAAAACTAAATGAATAGTCGGCAGGATTTTTTTGATCGTGAATTTCAACAGAAATGGTTTGGTTTAGCCCAAAGCTTGGGGCAATTGTTTCCATTTCATCAATAATTTTTAGTGCCTGGTCTGGTTTAATGGTGATAGATGAAAATGTCTTTGTCCCTGCTTTAATTATTTGGAACTCGCTTAATGATCTACGTAAACGACGGGTACGCTGCAACTCTTGGTCAAGTTGAGAATATGTTTGAGTAATATCCATCTGTAATGACAAAATATCACGAACAGCCGGCAAAACAACAAAAAATCCAATAACCCCAATAATGACAACCAAAAAGAGTATCATAAAAAAGCTTTGTTGTTTAATCGTAAAACGTTTCATATACATTATGTACCCATAGGGATAACAAGAGAAAAGGAAAGCAACTCTTTTTTTAATAACAATGATAAAGGAATCTCGACAGTATCAATATACGGAAGGGATTCCAGTGATGTTTTAAGAGCAAGCAATGCTTCTCTATCACGGGCGACACCAGATAATTTCAACAAACCGTCTGTGTGTGATATTTCTAAAGAAGAAATAGTAACTGATTCAGGAATGGTAGAAAAAAGTTCTTCAATAATAGGTGTCCAAAGTACATACTTTTTTTGATAAAAATCAATTTTTTCCAAACTGGTGTTGATATGAATAATTGTCTGATTTGTGTTGGAATGTTGTGAAGAAATAGCAGAAATATTTTGGGAGATAGACGCAAAATGTGTTTGAAGCACCCATTCTCCACCAAGTAGCATAATGGCAATCAAACAAAACGTAATGACAAATAATTGCAATACAGATTTTATAAACTGAACATTTACCATGAAAGATAAATGTTTTCGTTTTTCTGGAAGTAAGAGATTTAAACGAGTAGGAAACATAGGCTAAATCATATCACGCTTAAAAAAAGGATTGTCAGCAGCACGAAGCGCCAAACCAATTGAGGTAGCATAAGAAACAGCTCCTTGTTCAGTCATATCAATTTTTTTCTTATTGTGTAGATTTTTCCAGGGATGACCAAGCGTACAGGGAATATGCAATTTTGTAGATAATACTTTGTCAAGAAGTTTCATATTTGCAGCCCCACCACACATAGTAATTTTGGTAATTTTATGTGCGTCAGAAAAATGAGAATAATAAAAACGAATAGCTTTTTGAATTTCAACAATGAGTACATTTGTCATATCGGCAACCACACTCCAGGCACGTTTTCCATCAGTATTTTTTTTATGAAAGGCAAGGCCATATTGACATTTTTTCTCCTCTGCTTCCTCTCGAGAAATATGCAATCGTTGGGCAA
>CAZEYK010000073.1:0-3937 GCA_964516055.1 uncultured Gammaproteobacteria bacterium | reverse complement strand
ACTCCATCAAAATCAAAAATAAGATGTTTATCTTTATCAACAACCGTTCGAATAGATAAACCAAATTTCTTGGCAAACGAAAAATCCCGTTCATCATGCGCTGGTACTGCCATAATAGCTCCCGTTCCATAACTTGCAAGCACGTAATCAGCAATCCATACTGGAATTTCTTCTCCGTTCACGGGATTGATTGCCTTAACCCCCTTCAATTCAACCCCCGTTTTTTCTTGATCAACTTGTCTTTCTAAATCTGTTTTCTTTGTCGTAACATCAATATAAGCTTGCACATCATCCCAATTTTCAATAGATGATTGCAATTCATGCACCAAAACATGTTCAGGGGCAAGCACCATATAGGTAACCCCAAATATCGTATCTGGACGAGTAGTAAATACCGTAACGGACAATATATCATCCTGAGAGGAACGAAACGGAGTAGAAGAATCTCCTGAAATCAAAAAAAACTGTATTTCTGCCCCCTCACTTCTTCCTATCCAATTTTTCTGTCGCTTTTTTGTTTCCTCTGGCCAATCAATGCGATCAAGCCCTTCAATAAGTTTATCCGCATACTCCGTAATTTTCAGATACCACTGCTCCATTTCTTTTTGAATAACAACAGTATCACATCGCTCACAATGCCCATTTACCACTTGTTCATTAGCGAGAACGGTCTTACAACTATCGCACCAATTGACGGCCTGCTTTTTTCGATATGCCAGACCACGCTTATACATCAGTAAGAAAAACCATTGAGTCCATTTATAATAATCCGAATTATGAGATCCTGTTTCTCGTTCCCAATCAACAGAAATACCCAAAGCCTTAATCTGAGACCGAAAATTAGCAATCGCATTGTTGGTGCTTTCCCGTGGATGAATGTTCGTCTTAATCGCATAATTTTCAGCAGGCAATCCAAATGAATCCCATCCAATCACCTGAAGAACCTCTTTCCCGTTCATACGGTTATACCGAGCCACAATATCACACGCTGTATATACCTCTGCATGACCAACGTGAAGCCCTGATCCTGAAGGGTATGGAAGCTGTGGCAACACATACATCTTCTTTTCCGGGTCAGAAACACGAGGGGTTTCAAACGTGTTGTCTTTCTTCCAATATTCTTGCCACTTTTTCTCTATATTTTTTGGATTATATGAATGCATAACAAATACGGTAAGTAATCAATAACATGAGAGTATCATAAAGAATATTTCCAAAAAAAGCAAGAAAAACAATGATAAAAAATGGCTTATTCTAGTCAAAAAAGCACCTTTTAGCCTTGACAAAACCCTCAAAAAATGGTATTCTTGCACGTCAAAAAGTCACCCGAAAGGGTCTTTTTTATTTAGTAACAAATTATATGAATAACCTCTTATTATTGATGTCAACGTTGATAGCCATTATCCCGGCTTCAACAGCCCAGATAAACAACTATACCCAAAAAAATATCGATACCCCTGCTATAGAAATCGTCAAACAAGACGACCGTGCCCAAAAAATTGATGCATACTTCGCCAAACGAAACATGCCCCTTGAAGGACACGGACAAAAATTTGTAGAAGTAGCCGATAACTATGGACTTGATCCATACTTCCTCCCAGCTATTGCCGTACGTGAATCATCTGGATGTAAACGTATGATGAACAATAACTGTTTTGGATGGGGATCTGCCAAAATTGTATTTGACGACTTTGATCAAGGAATTGAAGTAGTTGGACGAAATATGGGTGGTCAAAACCCAAACACAGCCAGTTATTACGGAACCGAAGACCTATACGAAAAACTGTATTGGTATAACGGAACCGTACTTCCTTCATACCCAAATGAGGTACTTGGTATCATGGAGATGTTTCGTGATACAGAAGTATAATACACAGCATACATACAAGAAAGACAACCAATATGGTTGTCTTTCTTTGTAATAATAATGTTATATAATTTCCTATACACCAGTTAAATAAAAACAAAACAGCCCCCGCTAGCTGAGGACTGTAATCGCGCGATCGTATATACGAATTTTGATATATACGAAAATATGTTTTATTTATCTATTTTTTATATATTATTTTTATATGCTCCGCCAAAACTTTTTGCTTCAACGAATTTTTTTTATACTTTTATGAGATATGCTTTTCAATAAATGCCTTCATCTGATCTTTCGAAACACCACCAACAAGCGTATCAACTTCCTCCCCACCTTTAAACACCTTAAAGGTTGGAATACTCATCACACCATATTTTCCCGCAACAAGAGAATTTTCATCAACATTTATTTTTCCAATGGCAATCTTTGATCCATCAATTTCTTTTGAAAGTTCATCAACAATAGGTCCCATCATTTGACAAGGGCCACACCATGGTGCCCAAAAATCAACAAACACCGGAATGTCTGATTTAAGTACCTCCTGATCAAAATTATCATCAGTAAATGCGTGTGCCATATAAATATCAATTATATTATATAAGTTCAAGTTCTCTAATCTGAGATTCTTCTTTGTATGCCTCAATAGTATCTCCTACTTCAATTTTTGTTTTTCCTTCATACTTTATTCCACCTTCACTTCCAGCTGGAATAGATTTTACCGATTGTTGTCCAATCTGGCAAGTAGAAATCACACCTTCACCAATTTGTTCTTTATCTCGCATAATACGAACAAGCGATCCTTTTTCAATTTTTCCTTCAGTAATAAGCCCACCAACAGTCATGGCTTTTTTATCCGTACGGAAAATAGCCAACACATTCATTTGTCCAAGCTCCGTAATAATTACCTTTTCATCAAGCAATGAAGTCAACGCTTCCTTTGCCCAATTAATAATATCATAGATAACAGTGTACCGCAAAAATGTAATTTTATGCTCTCTCATTGAATCTTCAGCAATAGGTGTCGCTTGCACATTAAATCCAATAATCGTAGCATGAGCAGCTTCAGCCTTATTTACATCGGTTTCGGTAATATTTCCAAGCCCTTTTCCAACAATTTTAATTCCTACTTCATCATGACGCATTTTTTGGAGCGATCCAATAAGCGCTTCAAGAGAACCAAGCACATCAGCTTTAATAACCAAGTTTAATGTCTTTTTCTTTTCTTCATGTTCTTGATCACTATGAGCATTGATAACCGTTTGTTTTACTGCACCTGTTTGTTCATTCCGTTTTTGTTTTACATCAATTTTTTCTGCACTATCAACAGAAGCAACATCCAAAATGTCCCCCATTTCAGGGGCAACCTTAAATCCAATAATCTGTGCAGGAACAGAAGGCCCGGCATCATCAATATTTTTTCCATGATCATCACGCATTGCGCGGACCTTTCCATAAATTTCTCCATTTACCACAAGAGGATCACCTTTTTTTAAGGTTCCCGCTTGTACTAATACGGTAGCTACTGGTCCCATATTTTTATCAAGATGAGACTCAATAATAGTTCCCACGGCAAGAGTATGTACATCAGCTTGAATATCGTCCTCATGTAAATCAGCTACCAACAGAATCATATCAAGCAATACATCAATATTCAGATTTTCTTTTGCAGAAATTTCTATCATCGGAATAGTACCACCCCATTCTTCTGGCTGAACACCACTATTGGCCAACTCTGTTTTAGTCTTCATGACATCGGCCGTATCTTTATCAATTTTATTGATAGCAACAACAAATGGTAACTTTGCCGCTTTAATAATTTGGATAGCTTCTTTCGTTTGTGGCTTTACTCCATCGTCAGCAGCAACAATCAAAATAGCAATGTCTGCCACCGTTGCTCCACGACTTCTCATAACAGTAAACGCTTCGTGTCCTGGCGTATCAATAAAACTAATAGCTCGTTCTGCTTTTGTTTTTGGATCTTGCCATACCGTTTGATATGCACCAATGTGTTGAGTAATTCCTCCCGCTTCAGTATCAATAATATTTGCTTTTCGTATGGTATCAAGCAATTTT
>CAZEYK010000072.1:0-4049 GCA_964516055.1 uncultured Gammaproteobacteria bacterium | reverse complement strand
GCAAGAGCCTTCGGATCAAGATGTAAATACAAGTACTAATAGTGGTGAATCAAATAGTAATAATAACGCTGCCCAAAATAGTACTAATAGTGGTGATTCTGGATCTTCACAACAAGCTACTAATAGTGGTGACTCTGGATCTTCACTAGCAAATAATTATCAAAAGCCTGCTGGGTATAATGGTATTCTCCCTGATTGTGCTTTTGATGGTACGTGTAACAATTTAAATCAGGTTCTTTTGGTTGGGGTGAATGCAGGGAAAATTGTTTTTCAATATGTGGGGGCGCTTGCCTTTGTTATGTTTGTGATTGGTGGTTTGTTTATGATTGTTTCTTTTGGGAATGCCGAACGGTTTAAAAAAGGACAACAAATTTTGGTTGCGGCCGTTATTGGTATGATTATTTCATTCAGTGCCTTTTTGCTTGTAAATTATATTTTGGAAGCACTTAATGTATCAGATTATTTTCTTCAGTAATTTATGAAATATTTCTTTTTTCTTATTGCTAGCCTCGTATTTTTCCCGTCTGTTGTTTTTGGACAGATTACTTCAAATCCTCAATGTGTTGGGCTTAATGACATTGATTGTCTTCAAGCAGGGGGAGATTCTTGTGAATACGATAGCCAAGCACGTTCTTGTTTTATTGCTCCTGATCGGTTTAATGCACATGGTATTGCTCGTTCGCAGGATATGGATGTGCTTATCCAGGAAATTAATATGCAGAGTGAACAATCATTAGGTAGGCTTACTGATTTTTTTGCTCAGGATCATGGAAATACCGTGTTGCAAGAGTATGATCAGTTTACGGCCGGGTTACTTACTGCCGCTCGTGCTCTTGATGACGGAGCAGGTGTTCTTCTGTCTGATATTAATTCCACCATTTCACAATTTGAGGCACAAATATCCTCACGTATAGGTCCGTATGGGTTTGCGTATAATTCATTGCTTGCATCGAAATCTCATATTGAACAAGGACAACAACAAATTCAAGCAGGTATCCAAGAAATGCAGGCATTGTTTAATGAAGGAAGACAAGAAGCACAAAATTCTCAAAATTCTTCAGAACAACAAGCGGATGCTCCTCCAAATAATAACAATGGTGCAGATAGCAATGGTGTACAACAACAGTGTTTCTGTTCTGTTAGTTTTGAGCCATCGTTTTTAGTAAATTTAGCGGTTACTTGTACTGTTACTGATTTAAAACTTATTGCCCCACTTAATTCTCGGGTGGCACTATCTGAATTATATAGAAGTATTCCTACTGCGCAGTGTCCGGATAAGGATAGTATTAAAAATCAGTTTGGTTCTCAGATTGATATGTCAGCTTCTGTTTCAATTACTGAAAGTACTTGTACACAAGCAATAGGTCAACTAACAGCGATGATCCCATCTGAACTTGCATCTATTTCGGGGAGTTGTCAAATTGTTACAGGACAACAATCTAATATTACGACTATCCCCATTTCGGGAAGTGGCGCAAGTACGGGAGGGAGTGCTTCTCGTTCAGGTGGTACTCAGGGTGGTATTGCAGAAAGTGATCCTGGTGTTGTGCATTTAATAAATCCCATTGGTGGAAGTGTGGATAATCCTCAAGGGATTGTAAATATTCGAACAATTTTAGGAAACGTATTAAAACAAGTTACAGGAATTATAGGTTCTCTTGCTTTTGTCGGTTTTGTTCTTGGTGGTTTTTATTGGATGACTTCACAAGGTAATCCAGAGAAAGTAAAATTAGGTTTGAATTCCATGATTTTTTCGGCGATTGGATTGTTTGTTATTCTTGCTAGCTATGCTATACTGACTACAATTTTGACGAGCATTGGTGTATCCGAAGGAAGTACTACACCTATAACTACTGATGGCACAACAGTTGGTGACGAAAGTTGTAAATCAACACCAGGTGGTCAGTGGGAATGTGTAAGTATTGACAATGATGCGTGTGGTATTGTTGCTCCTTATGGTGCTGACATTGCTGCCAAAAGAGATCTTTGTAACACCAATTCACAAAGTTGTCGGCTCAATAAATGTCAGGGAACATTTAATGCACAAGATGTGGTGTGTTGTAACGTAAATCCAGGTGCACAAACGGCTGGAGAATTACCTGCTCCTAGTGCTACTCAATGTGATGATGTGTACAAGTCGTATGCATTAAGTTGTAACAGTTTTTCATTTGGTTGTAGACAAAATAAAGATTCTTCAGATATTGTCGCCATTGCTTATGAAGCGCAAAAAAAAGGAACAAAACCTGCTGCTAGAGGAGATGATTCGTATAGAATTAAAGGTATGTGTTCTGGAAGTGATTTCTGTTGTCTGCCCAACCCGACAGTGAACCCAAATGGAAAAAATAGTTGTGAAAAAGCGTATGGTGGCACGATTGGTCCCAGAAATGGAAATTTGATGTGCGGGACTATTTCAGGGGCAGAACCAACATGTGAAACCAATCAAGCGGCTATAGATATTATTACTGATTTGTATAATACCGTAGGAATAGGTTCTCGATTGGTGGGAGGTGGTAAGGCTATTAGTGGATTGTGTCCTGCAAGAGAGGTCTGTTGTATGCCAAAGATATAAAATTAATTATTTATTGTTTATTTATATGAAAAAATATTTCACAAAGAAAGGGGGTGAGAACATGTATATGTTAGTACAACTCGCCCGAAAACAAGTATTATTAATGCTTGTAGTTGCTTTTGTTTTTGGTCTTGCTCTCACACCTATCGCTACACAAGCTGCTGGTGATGAACAAGTACCTCCAGTTGATGTAGCAAATGATACGTTTGGTCTTGGTACTCTCAATCAGTCACCAGAAGCTGGTGGACTTGCTCTTGGAAAACAAAGTCTTCAAAGTACTGTTGCACAACTTATCAACGTTGCCCTTGGACTTCTTGGTATCGTTGTTGTTGTCCTTCTTGTCATCAATGGTGCAAAATGGATGCTTGCAAATGGAAATGAAGATCAAATTGCTGAAGCAAAAAAAGGTATTACTGCTGCCATTATTGGTCTCGCACTTATTTTAAGCGCGTTTGCCATTACTCGATTTGTCTTTAATGCTTTCTTTACCGCAACTGATGTCCAAGGTGGACTTCCTGATGGATTCTAATCCTCACCTATTATTTATCTCTCCTTTTTTAAAGGGGAGGTGATAATGCTATAATACCTTGTATTATTATCACTTTTCCTTTTTTTATGACAAAGTTTCGTTCAATTTTTTTTGGGGTGGTTGTCTGTCTTTTTTTCGCATTGCCTGTCTTAATTCCAACACCATCAATTGCCGCCTCTGATAGTGCAGATCGGCTTGGGCTTCAGTTTGGTCAACAATCAGGGTTAGGAAGTCGAGATGTACGAGAAGTTGTTGCTAGTGTTATTAATGTGCTTTTGAGTTTATTGGGTGTTTTATTTGTTGCATTAATTGTGTATGCCGGATTTTTGTGGATGACAGCAAACGGCAACGAAGATCAGGTTGGTCGGGCAAAAAAAACGTTGTATGCTGCAGTAATCGGTTTATTAATTATTTCTTCTGCATATATTATTGCTCAGTTTGTGATAACTAGCTCAATACAGGCTACTTTATAATTATTTTTTATGAAATATTTTATTTCCGTACTCATTGCTTTTGTTCTTCTTGCTATGCCAGTAACAAGTTTTGCTGCTGGAAATTTTGGATTGGATGAAACAGCACAAGCGTCTGGATTACAGTCATACGGAAGTAATTTGCCTCAATTGATTGGAAGTGTGATTGGTACAGCTCTTTCTATGATTTCGGTATTATTTTTTGTTCTTACTGTGTACGGTGGAGTCCTTTGGATGACTGCTCGAGGAAATGAAGACCAAGCAAAAAAAGCACTTAATACAATTATTGCGGCAAGTATTGGATTGATTATTGTATTATCTTCATATGCACTTACAACTTTTGTATTCAATGCTGTAGGTGGTAATGGTGGTGGTGCCGCGGGAGCCGGTGGCGGAGATGGTGGTGGGGCAGCAGCTACGGCGGATGGAGAGTTACTTGCTGTGTGTAATTGTGCTGTTGAGTATAGTTTTGCAGATAATT
>CAZEYK010000071.1:0-4074 GCA_964516055.1 uncultured Gammaproteobacteria bacterium | reverse complement strand
TGCGATTGATTGATTTGCAATTGCTTTTAGCAAAAGCGCAATTTGGTCAGGGATCATACGCTGTGGTGGGGCAGGGGACTATTGATCGGATGCTTCTTCAGTCACCGGTAGATAGAAAAGCATTTTTTGATGAAGCTGCGGGTATTCGAGAATTTCAGATTAAACGGCGCCAAGCATTTTTGAAATTAGAGAGAACTCGAGATCATATTGCACAAGCAGATTTGTTGTTGAAAGAAATTACTCCTCGGTTAAAGACATTGTCTCGGCAAGTAAAAAAGTTGGAAGAACGGCAAGATATTGAATTGTCTTTACGAGAAGCACAAGAGCAATATTATACGTCATTGTTTACTCATAATCAGAATCATCTTGATCAGTTGCAGCAGGAATTGATTGATGCCGAAAAGCAATATGCAACGTCACAAGAGCAATTGCAGAGTATCCAACAAGAACTTGCGCTATTAGCACAGGCTGCTTCGCGTCAAGATGTTTTTGAACAGTTGCAACGTGAATATCAGGCGATTGTAAAACAAAAAAATGATTGTGAGCGTGACCGAGCGGTGTTACAAGGAAAATTACAATCAGAATATTCTAAGGTAGGGAAACAAAACGTTGCTTGGTTGGAGCAAAAAATTACTGAATTAACTGATAAACAAACATACGCACGGCGGCAGTATATTGATGCCGAAAAAGCACATGACGAGGCGCAGCAACAGCTTGCACGAAAAAAACAAGCACTGGAAGAATTATTGTTATTTAGAACAGAACTTCGGGGAAAATTGGCAAATATTCAACAAGAATTGCTTCGGGCCGAACGAGAACAATCGTATCAACGATTTACTGGTTTAAAAGCGGTTCAAGCTATTTTACAAGAAAAAGGACGGTTTAACGGTGTTTATGGTGCTGTTGCACAATTGGGAAAAGTTGATGTTCAGTATCAGCTTGCTATGGATGTTGCTGCCGGTGGGCATATTTCTTCGCTTGTGGTTCGTGATGATGAAGTAGGGCAAGCGTGTATTGAATATTTACGTCAGTATCAATTGGGATATGCGACCTTTTTGCCACTTACTAAAATTACTTCGCGGTTTATATCGCAAGATGTGTATGAGTATATTGGGCGTAATGGCGTTGCTGGATTGGCGGTTGATCTGATTGAGTACGATGAACAGTTTTTAGATATTTTTTCGTATATTTTTGGTGCCACCCTTATTGTTGAGTCTCTTGATGTTGCAAGATCGTTGGGTATTGGTCGAATTCGAATGGTCACTTTGGATGGGGATGTGTTAGAAACGAGTGGAAGTATGAAAGGTGGTTTTCGTCGGAAAAATCAAAATGGTATGAGTTTTTCGACAAAAGGGGAGTATGTGTCTGCTAATTCTACTGAACATCTTTCTGCACAGTTTGCTGAATTACAACAACAAGCTGAACAGGTGGAAATTTCATATGAACGTATGCACAGTGAATTTTCTCAGTTTGAATCTGCTGTGCATGTAACAAGTCATAAATTAATGTTGGCAAAAGAGACACAAGCGCACGCTGATCAAGAATTATCTGCATTGGAACAAGAGTTGTCTCTTCATACTATGAGTCCTGGTGAGTACAATGATGCAATGAAACATGTGTCATTGCAAAAAGATACTTTGGATACTCGATTGATTGATTTGGATCAAACACTGGATGTTGTACAAAAAAAGATTGAACAATTTAATGACGATGAAGAACAAAAGAAAAAACGGGTGTTTGCACTTCAAGATGCTATGCAAGAACAGCAAGTACAGCTTAATGGAATTGTGGAAACGAAAAATAGTATTCAAGTGAACGTTGCAAAATATCAAACAAAGCAAGAAGATTTACTTCATGAATTACATCAAGAGTTGCGGTTGTCTATTGATTCTATCTTGGAGCGGGGGCAACATGTGGTTTCTCTTGAATTGTTACAACCGCTTCAAGAAACTATTCAAAAGTTAAAGTATAAACTTACCTTGATTGGTGGTATTGATGATGATGTCGTAACTGAATATGAGGAAACGAAGCAGCGTCATGATGATTTGTCTTTGCAGCTTGGTGATTTGCGTACGGCAATGAAGGATCTTGATCTTTTGATTGCTGAGCTTGATGTGGTGATGAAGAAAAAACGAAATAAAGCATTTAAACAAATTCGGAAAGAATTTAGTCGATATTTTACCCTTTTATTTGAAGGAGGAAAGGCTGATTTGGTGGAAATATATGGATATGATACGGATGAAGACGCTGATACCGAAGAAGCACTTGAGGAAGAAGGTATTGAAGAAGCCCCCACTGAAAAGAATGCTCGAGGGGTGAAAATTTTGAAAGGTATTGATGTGAGGGCTTGTCCTCCTGGGAAAAAAATTACACGATTGCAATCACTTTCTGGTGGAGAGCGAACAATGACTTCTATTGCGCTTATTTGTGCCATTCTTAAGGTAAATCCTTCTCCATTTGTTGTGCTTGATGAAGTAGAAGCAGCGTTAGATGAAGCAAATACCGTTCGGTTTACAAAAATTTTGCAAGAGTTATCCCTTGAATCACAGTTTATTTTGATTACGCATAATCGAGCGACGATGCATGCTGCTGATGCATTGTATGGGGTAACGATGGGGAATGATGGAATGAGTCGGTTGTTGAGTGTGAAGTTGGAGCAGGCTGTTGCTGTGGAATAGTTAAAATATTGTTAGTATATGGGGGTTGACAGAATATAAGAATTTGGCTATACTTCGCCCTGTTACTGCTATAACGGTATAGCAGCTGATGCTCTCACTATACGATCACTTCATCATATTTGTATGTGTATAGGCTGTTTAATGTACTGTCACGAGTCATTATGCGGTATTGTGAATTAGTATAATTTATTTTATTTATTACTATGTTACGTATTCGTTTTCAACGCATGGGGCGAAAGAAAAAACCAAGCTATCGTGTGATTGTTTCTGAAAAACATAAAGACACACAAGCAGGAAGTTTGGAAATTTTGGGGACCTATAATGCTATTGAACAACCTAAAATTATACAATTAAATATTGATCGAATTAAGCATTGGCTTTCTGTTGGTGCACAACCATCACCTGCTGTTCATAACCTTTTTGTTCGTGAAGGAATCTTAGAAGGAAAAAAACAAAAATCTGTTTTTATTACGAATAAGCGTCAAGCGAAGCTTGGAGCAAAAAAAGTTGCTGATGAAGAAGCAAAAAAAGCAAAAGAAGAAGCTGCAAAAGCTGAGGCTGAGGCAAAAAAAGTTGCCGCTGAAGAAGCAAAAGCTGCTGTTGACGCTGCTACTACTGCAGAAGAATCACAGACTGAATAATTACGAAAATCTATTGTATAGAAAAACTGTCCACAGCGGCAGTTTTTTTTGACTTTGTCAGTTTTTTTGTGCTACTATTTATGTGTCAGAACTGGTGGGGTTTTCCACAACTAGTCGACAGTTCGAGGGTTTTTAACCCAAGTAATGATAGCCTTAGATAGTATTATGTCAGATCAAGAATTCCTAGAATTAGTAGTTAAGGCGATTGTTAACAATCCTGACGGTGTAAAAGTTGATCGCACCGTTGATGAACGAGGTGTTCTTCTTACCTTGGATGTTGATCCAAGTGATATGGGATATGTTATTGGTCGTCAAGGTCAGACTGCTCGTGCCATTCGCACTCTTTTGAAGATTGTGGGTGCTAAGCACAATGCTCGTGTAAATCTTAAAATCAATGAACCAGAAGGTGGACGTGGACCCTCAATGTCACGACCTGCTCCTGTTGCTTCTGTTGATATGGATGATGTTGATACGAGTGCAGTTGACTTGAACATTTAACTTGTTCAAAAAAATAAGCCGTCCGAAAGGGCGGTTTTTTAATTATTCAAATCGTTTGTTATTTTTGTAGAGAATTGTTTGGAAAATAAAAAACGGCATTATGCCGTTTTTTTGTGGGTGATCCAGGAATCGAACCTGGGACCTCTACATTATCAGTGTAGCGCTCTAACCAACTGAGCTAATCACCCTAATAGTAACAATTATTAACTAGGCTTTGCTTCAAATCATACTAGCCAATTTGTTTTTGTGGACTCAAG
>CAZEYK010000070.1:0-4189 GCA_964516055.1 uncultured Gammaproteobacteria bacterium | reverse complement strand
AACTACAGCTAAACGTAAACCAGCTGCTAAGAAAAAAACTACAGCTAAACGTAAAGCTACTACACGTAGAAAGAAGAAATAATCTTTTCTTCTATAAAAAACTCTCGGTTTACCGAGAGTTTTTTTGTTTTATATAAAAAGTATGATGCTTCTTAGTCTAAATCCATTCCTAATTGTTTTTTTACTCCTCTGTCCTCATGATCTTCAAATACCTTTACCGTACCAAATTCTCCATCATACCCTGGTTTGACAACAATATTTCCCTCGCGTACACGTTCAATGGCATTGGCAATTTGTGTCGTGGTATGTTTTTCTATATCTACTCTACTTGCGTGAAGAAGAATATGAAATTCATTTCCAATATTTTTGATCATGTCTGTATATAGACTGTGTACTTTTTTTGTATTTACTCCACAGCTATATGTATCTGCCAAAATTTCTGGAAGTGGAACAACGCTTTTAAACGGAATTTTATTTTTTCCTGCTTGCACTGCTTGTTGTGTTGTTCTGTCTGAGAGTTCGTATACGCGATTCAGGACACCGATGGTTAGCTGTTTTTTGCATACCGGACAAATTCCTTTATGTTTTTTGGTTTCCTCTGGTTCCATAACTACCTGACAATCTCGGTGCCCATCGCAATAATATTTTCCTTCCTCTGGATAAAATTCTATCGTGTATAAAAATTTTTCTTTATCTTCTTCGTGGATAATACGAAATAATTCATTGTAGGTAATATCATTTTCATTGGTAAACTTCAGTACGTTCGCTTCGCGACCAAGTTTTTGTGGGCTATGTGCATCTGAATTTGATACTAATGTTATTCCATCCAACGATGAAAGTCTCCAATTCATAATTGGATCGCTAGATAATCCTGTTTCAATAGCTTGAATATATGGTGTCAGATCTTCAAAGCATTCTTCCAGCGAATCATATCCGCCTTTTGAACCAAACACACCAAACCAAGGTGTCCACACATGGGCAGGAATCATTATCATTCGTTCATCTATTTCGAGCATGATTTCTAGAATGTCTTTACATGGCAACCCCAAAATAGGTCGCCCATCTGATTTGAGATTGAATCCCATGCTGTCCAACTTTTTGTTAAATTTTTCAGCGACTTCAAGATTTGGGGCAAACGCACACACATGGATACGCCGTGTTTTCCCTTTATGTTTTTTTATTGAAGCAAGTTCTGTGCCAATAACAAACTTTGTTTTACTTGAATGATCTTTGAGAGTGTATATTCCTTCTGTGTCTTCTTGCAATTGTTCTTTCATGCTTTTAAACCACGCAGGATGCGTCATATCTCCTGTTACAACGATATCTATTCCGCGTTCTTCACATGCTTGTCCAATAATTGGAAGCTCCAACCGTTTTGAGCAAGCACGAGAATATTTTGAGTGGATATGAAGGTCAACAATTTGTGTGTACATACGGACACTCGTCTATTTTATTATGAAGAAAGTAATGTCTACAAAAAAATCGTATTACTTTTTTTTCTTATGTACAAGATATGCATTTGCTTGGCACGAAGGGGTAACAATAATTTCTTGAATTTGTATATGTTCTTTCCTGCTGGCAGCAAACAGAATAACTTCTGCCACGTCCTCAGGTACTAATGGACAGTACCCTTGATATTCTTTTTTTACTTTTTCATAGTCTCCTTTAAATTTTATTTCGCTAAAGTTTGTTTTTACTTTTCCTGGTTGAATATCAATTGTTCGAATGTTTGTATCCACCAAATCAACCCTTAATGCCTCACTTATCATACGCACGGCTGCTTTTGTTGCACAATAGACATTTCCTTCTGGATAGGCTATCTGACTGGCTATTGAACTTATGTTTATAATTGTCCCGCTATTTTTCTTTAGCATCTTGGGAAGAATTTCATGGGTTAAATATAATAATCCTCGTATATTCACATTAATCATTTGGTCCCAATCATCAGTATTTCCGTCTTGAATTTTTTTTCCCCCCAATGCACAGCCCGCATTATTAATAAGAATATCAATTTTTGACCATTCAGGAGGAAGGTTGGCAATTTTTTTCTTTACCGCTTTTTTATTTGTAATATCAAGCGTAAATGCGTATATTTCTGCACTTGATATGTTTTTTTTTATTTCTTTTTGTACTTGCATCAAATGTTCTTTTGATCTCGCAAACAATATTATTCGAGAACCAACACTAGCAAATTGCTCTGCACATGCTTTTCCAATGCCACTTGATGCACCGCTAATGAGTACTGTTTTCCCTTGTAATGAAGGATGCAACATAGGACTACTTCTATTAAATTAAATATCGTATATACATATATGCTGTTGAGAGTAACAGCACGAGCACCGTTACCGGTACGGCAATTTTCATGTATTGAAAAAATCCAATTTTGTACCCTGCTTTTTCTGCTAATCCTTTTACAACTACATTTGCTGACGCACCAATGATTGTGGCATTCCCTCCAAAATCTGCTCCCAAGGCAAGTGCCCACCAGAGTGGTTCTAAATGCAATCCTGTTATCGCCCCGATATCTTTTATTAATGGAATCATGGTGGTAACAAAAGGGATGTTATCAACAATGGCTGAGGCAATAGCTGATCCCCATAAAATGAGAAGTGTTGTTGAAGTAAGATTTCCGCTGGTAAGGGCAATCATTTTTTGTGCAAGAATTTCAATGAGTCCTACATGTTCGATTCCCGCAACAAGGATAAAAAGTCCAACGAAAAAAAAGATCGTCATCCATTCAACCTCACGAAAATGTTCTTCAGGATCATTGAGTGTGAGGAGAAGGAGTAGTGCAGCACCACCAAGGGCAAGTGTTGCCGCCTCGATGTGTGTTGTGGTATGTGTAAAAAATCCCAAAATCACTAGCCCAATTACAATAAGTGATTTAACCAATAATGGCTTATCTGTTATTGCATCTTTTGGATTAAATGACATGATTGTTTTTTTTGCTTCTGGTGTTGTGATGAGTTTTTTTCTATAGATAAAAAATAATGTCCCTATTGTTACCACTAAACTTCCAAGAACAATGGGACCCAGATTTACAATGAATGTATTAAATGATAATCCCGCAGCACTTCCAATAAGAATGTTTGGAGGGTCACCAATTAAGGTTGCTGTTCCTCCAATATTTGAGAGCAATATAATGGAAATAAGAAATGGCATTGGGTGAACTTTGAGATTGTTTGCAATAACGAACGTTACTGGCACCATGAGAAAGACAGTCGTTACGTTGTCGAGAAATGCAGAAAATATTGCGGTAATACAACCTAAGAGTAAAAAAATGGCGAGAGGATTTCCCTTTCCAATTTTTGCCGCTCGAATAGCAACATATTGAAACATACCACTTTCTTTGGCGATACCCACAATAATCATCATTCCAATAAGCAGTCCAAGCGTATTAAAGTCAACACCTTCCAACGCTTGTTGTTGGGTGATTACTCCAAAGATGATCATGAGGACAGCTCCTGCAATAGAAATAACGGTTCGGTGTATTTTTTCTGAGATGATAACAATGTATGAAATCAAAAAAATGGCAATTGCCACAATAAATGAAATACTTATAATCATACAGTTTGTCCTTCATTATGTTCACAGGCATCATGTTCTTGCATGACTTTCCAGACTGCTCTTTTGATATCTGTTCGGTTGAGATATCCAATAAGAACATTTTTTTCATTCACCACAGGAAGTTGACGAATATGGTATTCGGCAAGAAGAGCAATAACTTCCATGAGCGGTTTATCGTGTCCAATAACTTGCACACTTTTTGTCATACATTTATCTATGGTGTCATTTTCAACACCAATAATGCGTTTGGCAAAAATATCTGCTGATTCAAATGCCGCAAGATGTTTATCATCTTCCAAATAATCAGGGACAATATATTTAATAATATCCCATGAAGAGACAATACCAACAACATGGTTTATATCGTCCACCACCACAAGTCCATTAGTTTTTTCACGGATCATTATGCTTACAGTATCTTTGAGACTAGTGTCTGGGTGAATAGTTTTTAAATCTGTTTGCATCCAATCTTTGACAAGATATGCTTGTTCAAAATGTTTTTCTACGTTCATAGCTATAGGGTAATGATAAGCGTATAGACGAGGTGTGGCCTCGTCTATATGATATTTATTGAGGCTATTATATGCCCTTTATTTTTCTCCTGCAAGGATATTTTTATATT
>CAZEYK010000069.1:0-4363 GCA_964516055.1 uncultured Gammaproteobacteria bacterium | reverse complement strand
AATCATACATAATGTATTTTGCACGAAATAATTTTAAGAATGTTTATGGCATTACCACTAAGTTGGCTTGTGAAGCGAGATCTAATCATCTTTGTGAACAGGAATTATATAGAAAAATGAGCGAAGAGTTTATCGTAAACACAGTATTTAGAGATGAGGCAATCAACGCCTACTCTACATTAGAAAGAGGGGGCATTCTTAATTATAAAAAAATTAGATTTATTGATACGTGGGCGTCCGAAACTATTTTTTATGCACTATACTTTATTATAAAGCTTCTCGATGAGCATAAATATGAGAAAGATAAGCTCGTAAAGAAAAAGAATCCTACCCGTCACAAATTATCATTTGCTGTGGCAAATGATAAAAGACGAGTCATGGTTGTCGAAACCCCCTACGACTATCTGAACGTGGAGTCAGAATTTAATAGCTGGTGGAAGTTACCAAAAAGTTTTTATAGCCATTATAAATATAAACAAAAATTACCACTCCCTATTCGTTCGTTTAATTGCGATAATTTAAACATTCAACAGATATTGGCTTGGTATCGTTACTATAGCGTGCCCTTTTTATATGAAATACAACCTCGGGATTTTTGTGCTTTACTCACAGCACAAATATATAAAGGTTTAAATCACTTTGGGTCACTTAATTTTGGACACCCAATTGAATGGGACTATGATAAGAAACAAATCATAGATTCCTCCAGTGCTAAGCAAATCGGCAATTTATTGCGAAACATGTTTCTTGTCAATGCAGTTATGGGATATCAAAGTAACCACCTACAACCAATTAAGCAGCAAAATTTTCAAAAAGTAATCAAGAGCGGAAGGGTGTCTCTTTTGGATAAAAAATTTGGTTTAAACAATTACAAAACGTCCATGCTTGATAAGGTGCTGTACGATAATAACGAGCATGTAGTGACATGTCATTCGTCAATGATTGAGAATCTTGTGCAGAATGTAATTATTACAATGGAATTTTTCGGATATAGAGCCATTGCAAAAATGTCACATACTGAAAACTATAATTTCCAGTATTACTTAAATGGTATCAAATTTATCCCAACACACAAATATAAAGAGAGTTTAGCCATTTTAAATTCAGTGTACACAAAGAAGATGGTGAAAAAGATGCTTTTTCAAAGCACGTATCATTTTGTAAAGGAAGTACTGAAAGCGAAACAGATGAAAATAAATCTACAGCGAAAAGTGGAAACAATAATTTTTGATATTGACGGAACGCTAACTCCAATAAAAGAAGGTATTAAATTGGTAGTAAAATGCATAGGAAAAAATATGAACATTGTTTTTATAACAGGAAGACCAATATCCTTCTGTAAACAAATGACGGAGGATTTAAACAAGGAGATTCCTACTCAGCTAAAAAACGTCGCTGGTAATATACTTTTTTACAGTTCTAATGGATCAGAGGCTTTTTCTGCTGAAGGTACTATAATACAAAAAAGAGGCAATATCCCTATTCATGTAAAAAGGAAACTTTATAAGTTGTTAGATGCAATGGATTTGGTAATTTCATCAGAAAGAGATTATCGTATCATCGCAACATATAAAGGTGAGGATAACAATGCAAACAGGATTCTTGCTAACATGGAGAATATAAAAGAAGAAGTAAAAAGTGATGGCCTTGGCGTATACTTAATAAAATGGAATATGGAAAATTCTGATAAAACTCTACCGTTTAATTCTATAGATATTTGTTCGTCTAGCAAAAAAGAAGCTCTTACACATTTATTAAAAAATGAAAAATATAAAAATTATATAGTTGTTGGTGATGATCCAGAAAATTCAGACAGAGAAATATTGAGAGAGAATGATATCTCGGTCGAAGGATACGGTCTTTTTAAGACGAGAGCAGTTGTCAATTATATTCTTGCTAACAGAAAAATTAAAACTTCTTAACATGAAACATGATTATACCAAAACAATAAATGCATTTACCAAAAAGTTTCTCAAAAAAGAAAAGGTTCTGGCGGTTTTAGTCACTGGCAGTTTTGCCCAAGGAACTAACAATAAGGATTCAGACCTCGATATACAAATCATCACATCAAACACATGTAAATTTAGAAAAAGAGGAAATATTGTCATGGACGGGATTTTAATTGAATACTGCATTAATCCTTATCGTCAAGTAAAAAAATACTTAGAAATAGATGCAAAACATAATAACCCCATGATGTGCATTGCTTTGTTGGAAGGAAAAATTATTTTTGAAAAATATAAATCCGCGTCACTTTTAAAGGAATATGCCGCCGCATGTCTTAGGAATGAATATAATTCGATCAATAAAGATAGGATATCTTTTAATAAGTATGTATTAGCGGATACTTTAAATAAAATGAACTCATTATATAAAAAACATAGAGATGATTTTCCGTTTTTATATTATATAAATCTGAAACTAATCTATGAAACATATGCGGTTTTTCTTCAGCAGCCATTACTGAAGGAACCTATGTTGAAAGATTATTTTGAGGGTAATGTACGATTTAACCATGTTCTGAAAGATTTCATCGATAAAGAATTCGCAAAAATGTTTCTGTTGGCGATGGTTAGCAAAAATTCGCAAGATCAAATAGTAAAGTATAGAGAGTTGACTCAATATGTATTAAATAAGATGGGAGGGTTTAGCCTTGATGGGTGGTCATTAAGGATTCCTGTTGATTATGGCAACAAAATGGATAAGCGTACGCGAATATTTTAAGCTTATGGCAACTTCTATATTTACAAAACATCGCGCACAAGACCTACTGATAAAACTGTCATCAATACTTTCGGTGCTATTTTTTTGGCACATATTGTTGATCCTTGTATTTCCTGCAAATACTATTATCCCTACTCCGAGTGAAGTTTTTATAGCGTTATTGGACATATTGACTAAGGGAGATATCTTTGCACATGTTTTCGCCAGCTTGATACGAGTTGTTGTTGGTTTTTTGATTGCTACATTTATTGGAGTAGGACTTGCTTTGGTTGCTGGATATTATAAAAAAGTCGGCATCTTTCTTAACCCACTAATTGAATTTTTACGTCCCATCCCACCAATTGCATGGATACCGATCGCAATATTAATTTTTGGTCTCGGCAATACATCGGCATATTTTATTGTTTTTATGGGTGCTTTCTTTCCAATATTTACCAATAGCTTTTTCGGCGTTAACTCTTTACCTACTATTTACGAAAATGTTGCCCGTTCTTTCGAAATAAAAAAGTCAATTTTTGTTAAAGAGATACTTTTAAAATTTTCTTTGCCGTACATCTTTACAGGTTTGAAAATAGGTATTGGTATGGCATGGATGAGTGTCATAGCTGCGGAACTTATTGGAGCGCAATCCGGTTTAGGGTATTTTATACAGCTCAATAGACTTTTACTAAGAACTGATAATGTTATCGCTGGTATGATTTTGATTGGGGTTATTGGATATGTGCTAAGTTGGCTTTTGTTGACAGTGGAGAAAAAAATAATTCCATGGGGTAATAAAAAATAATTTATGCTGAAGCTAAAAAATCTCTCACATCATTACAATAATCAGTTACGAAATATTAAAATTTCAGTACTAGAGAAGATTAGTCTTTCAATAAATGAAGGAGAATTTGTCTCAATTGTAGGAAAATCAGGTTGTGGAAAAACAACATTAGTAAACATAGTGGCAGGATATATACAACCAACCGGTGGCAGTATTTTTGTGAATGCTGAGAAAGTTATTAATCCAGGCAAAGATAGAATCGTAATCAACCAAGCACATGACCTTTTTGATTGGATGACGGTATATCAAAATATGAAACTTGTGAGTAATAATGATAGCGATATTAGTAAGTATCTTTCAATGACAGGACTTAGAGAGTTTGTTGATGCATATCCACACGAACTTTCGGGTGGTATGAAGAAGAGATTATCCCTTGCCAGGGCACTGGTCGTCGATCCAAAATTTATTATAATGGATGAACCATTTAATTCTCTCGACTATCAATTAAGAGAAAAACTCCAAGAAGAATTACTAGGTATTGTTAGGAAATCAAAAAAAACTATTTTATTTGTTACGCACGATATAGAAGAAGCGGTATTTTTATCAGATAGAGTCATTGTGCTCTCAGGTAAACCGACACAGATTAAAAAAGAAATCATTGTTTCTTTGCCAAAGAGTAGAGACACTTCGATAAGAGATTCTAAGGAGTTTATTCATCTTAAAAATATAATCAAGTCAGAAATATAAGAGGTCATTTAGCGTAGTTGCAGGGTTGTATTTCCTGTCCCGCCGAAAAGTTTTGGGGACGAAGCCCAAGCAGACGGGCAAAAAGGAAGGGGGTTGGGGGGAAGGAATTTTTGCCCGACTGCTTCCGTT
>CAZEYK010000068.1:0-4390 GCA_964516055.1 uncultured Gammaproteobacteria bacterium | reverse complement strand
CAGCAGCCGGTGTCGCAGTAGCCGGTGTCGCAGCAGCCGGTGTCGCAGTAGCCGGTGTCGCAGTAGCAGGCATCGTTGCATCTTTTTTCTGTAACGCCTCAAACAAAACCTTATCTTCATCAGATAAACTTGCTACAAATGTTCTATATGCACTAATAACATCAAGCGGCAACTCATTATCATCAGCAGTAAAATCAATACCCACGTCAAATACATGTTTCAGCACCTTCGCAATAGCCTCAGGAGTTGCCGTCTCACCTTCACGAATTTTTGAAAACCCCACGGCAACAGAAGGCGCCAATGCTTCTAAAAATTTCAACAAAACCAAATGTTGATCAACAGAAAGAGAAACACCTTCTTTGTCAAAAACATCATTTACCCTTGCATTCGCAACCGAAATTGCCTCATCCACCATGTTCAAACGTGCTTCTCCCTCTGCATCGACCGTACTGTCTTCGGTATCTACACTGTCTGCACTATCACTCCTTCCCTTCACTCGCCACAAATCAACAAGTGCCCCATGTTGCTTAACCTGTTCAAAAGGAGAAGACGGATCTCTCACATATCCCTGAACCAAGATAATAGGAACCTGTATATGTGAATCATCCTTATTCATAATTTCATAAAGCACATCCACAATATCCCTCTGTGATAATTCACGCTTTCCTATTTCATCAGCTAATGCCTCCCATACTTTTTCTTTACTATCCATGTATGCATCAACCAGACGCTGTTCAAACATCTCAATCACTGATTCATATTGTTCTTCATCAAACAATGCTTTTTGTTCATCAGGAAGATCAGTATAATTATCAAAAAATAAATGCACATCAACATCCCCATCATCCAAAAATCGACATTCAATAGAAGACAATGAAAATTCTTGACGTTCTATATATGCCAACGCATCTTTTTCTTTATCTGATAATGAATCAACAATGTCTTTTTCTGATGTACTCCCATATGCCGTAGCAAGTTCATCATCATCAATCACCGTATCAATTTTCCATTCAGAAGGTTGCCCATCACTATGTGGTAAAAGTGTGATAAGTCCATTATGAGCAAAATCTTGCAAATATGTTCGAGCAACACCATCATCACCAAAAACAGCTTTCACTGCCTGAAAATCAATTTTTTCTTTTCCAACAAACGCATTCACAACATGTGCCGCTTCCTCATACCTATCAACATACGCTTGTCCAACACTATCTACCCATTCATTAAATGCGTCCAAAAATTCACTATCACTCACACCAGACAACTCTACAGGAACCACAATAGGCTCTTGATTATCACCATCAACAAAAAATTGCACCGTATCATCAGAAATAACTTTTATAGCAACCTCTCCCCGTACAAAAACAACATGACTTTTTCCAGACAAATGCTTCTGGCACCAATCCAAACTTGCTTGATACCGTTCTGCTTCTGGAATAGGTGGACGCGCATCTTTTTTTTCTTGAAATAACGTTCGCAATGTTTCTACATAAAATGTTTTTACCAAAGGGAAAAACCCATCGACTCCATGTTTTTGGGTTATCCCTTGCTCATACAATTCCTTAGGAATTTCAGTACCAAGAGGGCGTCCTTTATCATATGGCGTACCACGATAAGTAGTTCCTTTATGTTGCCACGTCAACACCAATCCAATCCGTCCATCACGATCAATAACTTCATGATGAGCATCTTCTTTTAAAAATGCATAGACAGCATTTTTGGCAGATTCTCCTTCTAATGATTCTACTGTTGTTTCTTCTTTTGACTCTTCTACTGCTGCGGCACTCTCTGATTCAGTGTTCTCTGGTTCAGTGTTCTCTGGTTCAGTGTTCTCTGGTTCAGTGTTCTCTGCTTCGACATGTTCTTCATGAGAAACGCCTCCCTTCAACTCTGAATTTAATGCTGCCAAACGACCATACATAGAATGTTCTTCTGTATTCACCGTACCATCTTCACGAGGAGAAAGAGTTAAATATTGTGTTCCTTGTTCTCCTGCCACTTTTACCAAAACAATCGTATCCCCTGTTGATTTTTTTCTATGTACTTCATATTCACTAACATCTTCATCAGCGGGATTGCCCTCATTAAATCGTTTTGCCGTAACATATCGATATCGAGTACCATTTTGAAAGGTTAAATCCCCAAACGGATACACGGAAGCTATCTCCTTTTTCTCTGCAATGGGTGCAACAGATGTTTCTGCAGTATCCACTGTTTCTCTTTTTTCTGCTGTATTAGGTGTCTCTTTTTTTTCTTTCTTTGAGGAAGGCTCTTCAAAAGAAAAATGAGACGGAGAAAACATCACCGTAGTTCCAGGCTGAATATCTGGAGGAAAATCGGCATCGTCAGTACTTTTATCAATAAGAATTTCAGCTTCCTTTTTCCCTTTTTGAAAAAACACATCCACAAATTTCACAGGATACGAAGGCCCACCGTTGTTCGGAGTATACCAAATGGTTGTCCCCTGCTTCCCTTTTAGCATGGGAATAAATCGTTCTTTTTGAATATCAAGAAATGCATCACCAAAATCTTCCAAACCAATAATATTATCAGTGGATTCTCCATACACTCGTCCACGTGCATATTTTTTTCCATCACTCCCCGTAAACACAAAATATTTAAACACTTTTCCATCTCTATCAATTTTATATTGTGCAGAAGGGGCACCCTTCCCATAGGCAAGATCTTCCCACGAAATCGTTTTCCAGGCATCTTTCGAATCAGATTTTTCATCAACATTCCCCATGGTAATTTCTAACCCACGCAATCTATCTATAGATAAGGTAACTTTTTTTCCAAAATTCTTTCCCCCACTCATGTTTTTACAAATAAGAGAACCATTTTCAATACGCATCACACTATATTTTGTTGGTCGAGTATTTCCAGAAAGTATTACAGAAAATGATGACCCCACCGTAAGCATCTTTCCTTGAATATCAACACGCTGGTTTTCTTTTTCTTTCACAGGAACCTTTGCTGCATCAGGATGAACAAGCGCCCCTATTTCCTTTTCTAATTTTTGGTACGCCAAAAGGGCATCGTGTATTTTGGAAGTCAAGCTATCACTCATATCACGATAATGCTCTGGCATTTCCTTTTTTAATTCATCAATGATTTTTTGCAACGTGTTGGCAGTGTTACGAAGAGTATCGGCAGCCTCTGTATTTATTCGTGCAATATCTTGTACAAGGGTATCAATACGTTCTTCTCCACCAGCAACTCGCTCAAATTTTCGTTTAAATACTTCTTTTTGTCCTGAGGGATATGATGGGATAGTAGTCGCCATAGTTAATTATCTAAACGAATAATATTCTTTAATATTTCTTTTTGCTTCATCGTATCAATCAAAGTAAGTGCTTCTTTATTAAGCAATTTCATTTCTGTTTCCAATGCAAGTAACTTTTCATGTAACGCATGAATTTGCTGTATATTGGGAGAAGCCGATGGTTGGGTGTGTATATCAAACATAAATAAACGTTAGGTACCTAACGTTTCAACCACACCAACCATTTCATGTTTTAATCGTTCTATTTCTTCATCAAGAAGGACAGCCAAATGAGAAACATGTTCTTTCATAATACGAGCAACAATATCCATGTGTTCTTTTTCTACCGCTTCAGCAAATTGATCGCCAACTTCCTTTGGCAAATTCTGCAAAATGCGAACAATAACCCGCTGTTCAATCAAATCCACCATTTTGTTGATAAGTGCAATCTTCTGATCAATAGGAAGCGCTTCAATACCAAGGAGCGCAATAATATTTTGTTCTATACTTTTCCTGTCAACCACCATAAAAATAAAATAAGTAAATAAATACCCCCCGTAAAAAAATTTTCGCGTATCACGCAAGTAGCATTACCGCTTACGTATAACAAAGACTGAAATAAATAACACTCCGAACAAAAATCCCAACACAATATTCACCAATAAATTTGGTCGAACAGGATACTGCGTCACAACAGGAGGATTAACTAATCTAATTATAACATCTCCCCCAACATACTGCCATCCATTTGCCACGAGTGTATTTGCCGCAGCCCCAGCAAGTGCTTTTGCTTGCTCTTGAGATCTGTGATACGCGCTAATAGAAAACACTCCTGTTCCATAAACAACAGATCCATGAACAGATTGTTCCCACAACTTTCTGCGCTTCCGATCATTTAATGAAGTAAATTCTGATACATCAAGATTATACCCATCTTGATTGCTTACTTTTACAAAAAAATCATCAGTCTTCAACAATTCAGATAAATTTTCACCAATCCGTTCCGCAGACTTTACCGTAGTATAAGGATCAACACCTTGTTGACTCTGAGAAATAATAAATACTTGCGCATCCGCACGATATTCGAGCGGAAATAAAAACGTCATACCACCAGCAAGTACACCAAAA
>CAZEYK010000067.1:0-4434 GCA_964516055.1 uncultured Gammaproteobacteria bacterium | reverse complement strand
TTGCTCCCAGACCTGGATTCGAACCAGGGACCCACTGGTTAACAGCCAGTTGTTCTACCACTGAACTATCTGGGAATAAAAAACCCCGCTGAGTAGCGGGATTGATTGTTTCTTTTTTGTATATGAAACTACATCCCGCTATTTGCGTGATTATTATTTGCATTATTATTTTTGGCAAATAACTGTTTCATATTGGATAAACGATATCACTATTATATGTTGCTGTCAAATAAAAAAGGATCTCTTTATGAGACCCGTTTTTTTGTTTACTGTGTTATATCTTCTTTTTCTGGAACGATAAACATCGCAAGAACATACGCCAACACTCCAGGGACAAATCCGGTAAAAATCACCAAGATAATAAACAGGAGTCGAAGGATAGTTGGATCTACGTTAAGGTATTCTCCCATACCACCAATGATACCGGTCCACACTCTATTTGTCTTTGATCTTGTCAGTTTTTTCATAGTATTATACTTCAATAACGACAGGTAAAATCATTGGCCGTTTTTGTGTTTTTTGAAGAAGGAATTGTCCAATTTTGTCGCGTAGATTGTTTTTTATTTCATTGGTGTCTGCCCACGTTTTTGGATCTGACGTAATAACAATCTTTTTTACTTTATGACGAACGCCTTCAATAAGTTCTTTGTTATCTTTGAGAAAGACGAACCCACGAGAAATGATATCTGGATTTTGGATGAGTCTTCCTGTTTTTGATTCGATGGTGGCAATGATAACAACCATACCGTCTTCGGCAAGCACTTGTCTATCACGAAGAACAACATTTTGAGAATCTGTTACTCCCAATCCATCAACGAATACGTAATCACTTGGGGCTTTTTCTTCGAGCATCTTTGCTCCGTGTGGTCCAATTTCTATGATTGATCCATTGTCTGGAATAAAGACTTTGTCTTCTGGAAATTTCCCTTGTTTTTTTACAAGATTTGCAGCTTCGCAAAGCATGTAATGATTTGCGTATACGGGAATGAAGTATGTTGGATCTATTTGCTTAACCATATCGAGAATATCTGTTTTGGTGGCGTGCCCACTCACGTGTACTTCCATGATATCTTTGTGGATAACGTTATCACATTGGCGATACATGTTATCTTTGAGTCGTTGAATGGTTCTTTCGTTTCCAGGAATGATTGAAGAAGAAAATACAACGGTATCTTGTCTTTTGAGTTTCAAGCTTCGGTGATTTCCACTAACGATTCGAGAAAGAACGGCATTTGCTTCTCCCTGTGCCCCGGTACAAATAACCACGATTTCACTATCTTTGTATTTATCTATTTTTCTGATATCACCGATAGTTCCTTTTTGGAGTTTGATGTATCCAAGTTTTTGTGCAATTTCAGTATTTATTTTCATGCTGTATCCTTCAAGAAAAATTTTCTTTCCTAATTTTTCTGCGGCAGCAATAACCCATTTGATCCGTTCAATCTGTGAGGCAAAGGTTCCAATAATAATTCGTCCTGGTGCGTCTTCAATAATTTTTTGAATGTTTTCGTACATTTCTTCGTATGTTCCATGACGTTGTTCATGGATAGCTCCAAGACTTTCTAACATGAGCACTGTTGGTTTTTCTTTACTTTTGAGTTTGGCGAGTTGTTTGTATTCGAGTGTTGCGTTTCCTTTTTTATCTCGCTCCATGGTCCAATCTCCAGGATGAATAGCAATCCCCGCAGGGGTTTCTACAATTACTCCTACCGCGTCCATGATTGAATGTTCTACTTGAAAAAATTTAATAGTAAATTTCCCCATTTTAATCACATCGTCAATACCGTTGATGCGAATAATTTTTAGATTTTTTGTTGATCCTTTATCTTTGTCTTCAAGTTTGTGCTTGAGGAGTGCAAGGGTGAGATCTCTTCCGGCAATAACAGGATACCCAAGTTTTTTCAACAGGATTGGAGCAGCACCAATGTGATCAAGATGTCCGTGACTAAATATAACACCTTTGACATCTTTTTCTCGCCCTTCCAAATATTTTGTATTTGGAACAATATAATCAATACCAGGCATGTCTTCTTCTGGAAATTGTATTCCCATATCAAGGATAACGATGTCCTCCATGTATTCAAACACGGTCATGTTTCGTCCTACTTCTTCGCACCCACCAATAGGAATAATTCGTAACACATCTTTACTTGTTGATTTTGCGATGCGTTGCGTTTTTTTCCCATATGATCGTGGACGTTTTGGTTGGTTTGGTGTTCGACTGTGTGATTTTGATGACCCTCCTGCATGTGTGTGTTTTATGGCACTTGGGGCAGGTGTTTGCGTTGTTGATCCTTGTTGTGGAGCAACTGCTGTTCTTCTTGTGGTGTTTCGACCACTGTTCCGACGAACTGCTCGTCGAGGGGGGTGTTGTGTATTCATAAATATTCGAAGATATTGCGGAAATAATGTTTCCGACGTATGTGAATTAATTGTGAGTCAAGAATATTTGCATCGAAGGTGGGAATCGAACCCACGGGACATCACACGTTGCGTGTGCGTACCATATTTCCTGAGTACTCCGATGTAGTTGGGTGTGCTAATTCGTACGTACTTTTTGCTATTTTTGCTTCCACTGTCCTTTGGTTTTTATGTACCAATTGGTGATACCGTTAAATCTGTCTGATGGACTAAAGATCCGTGAAAGGTTTATTCCTTTTATTTTGTCTGTGGTTGCATAGGTGTAGGTTGGTGTGTGGAGAAATATTGCGGGCACCTCGTCAAGTACTAGATCTTGAAATTTTCCGTAAAGTTCGGCAACTTCGTTTTGATCATCTGATTCTCGCGCGCTCTTGAGCAATTCATCGACCGTTCTGTTTACATATCCAGATAAATTGAGTCCTGGAAATGTTACTTGGCTAGAATGCCAGAACGGATATTGATCTGGATCACTTCCGATGATTACTCCGTAAAGCAGTACATCATAATCCCGGGCTTTTAATACTTGTCGTGAAATATCTCGTGGTTCAATAAATGTTACGTTTACTTTTACTCCCACATCTTGCCAGTATCCCGCAATGACATTGGCAGTTTGTCTGTACTCTGAGGTATTTACTGTTACGAGTGATAGGGTAAGAATTTCTCCATCTTTATTTTCTCTGTAGAATGTTTGTGCGCTACTGAGTTCTTGGTCAAGGGCATTGGTTATTTCTTGTTTTTTGGCTTCATTATTTCCTGTTTCTTCTGGTGTTGATGATGCCGTGTCCTCTGCATTTTCTTGTATACCTGCTTCTTTTAAGAGTGTTTTTAATCTCTCTTCTCTGTAATCTGAGGCACTTATTTTTTTCCAATTTTTTTCCAACAGTTCGTTTGCTTTGTCTACATCGTATGGTGTTTTTTCTATTTCAGGATTGTACCCAGGAAAGCCTGGAAGAACGGGACTATAGATAACTTGTCCTTCATCTTTTAGTGCCTCACGCAAGATACGATCTTTATCGATTGTGTATGAGAGGGCTGTTCGGACATCTTTATCTTTGAGAACAGGTTCTTTGTTTTGGTTAAAGAATAGTGCCGTGTACTGTGGTAATTGCAAGGTAAGCAAAACAATGTTTTTTCTTTCTACTCGACTTTTGAGATCTGAAGGAACAAAACTAATTCCATCGACTTGTTGTGAACGAAGTGCGTCAATGGCTCCCCCTTCATGATCATACTCTGCAAAAAATTTAAACATAAATTCTTTGAGGTATGGTGGTTTGTCGTAGTAATTTGGGTTTCTCTCTAGTTCATACTGAAAGATATATCCCGTACTATCTTTTGATAATTTTTTGAATTGGAATGGACCGGTTCCGATAGGTTGAAGATTTTCTTTGGCAAGTTTAATTCTTTCTGGTGATATGTTTGCCCAAATATGTTCTGGGATAATTCCTACAGTAAGACTAGAAAGAAATGGAGCAAATGGCTCTGACAGTGTAAATTGAATGGTATTGTCTTCGACAATTTCTACTTTTACTCCAAGGAAACTTACTCGAAGTGGGCTTCCTACTAATTCGTCTTGTATTGATTCAAAGGTATAGAAGACATCTTTTGCGGTAAACGGTTCTCCGTCGTGCCAGGTAATGCCATCTTTCAGTACAAAGGTATACACTTTTTTATCTTCACTAATAGTATATTCTTTTGCAAGATCCGTTGTGAGTTGTTGTTGTTCATCAACCCTCATCAATCCATTATATACGAGTCTGGTGATATCGAGATCGACATCATTCGTACTCGCAAACAATGGATTAATGAGCTGAGGGGAACCGACTACGGCTTCGGTATATCTTCCGCCAATGGCGGGAACTTGCTCCCGCTTACTATTTATACTCGAACCAATAATCCATAATCCGCTTATACTAAACAGGATCATGGCTGCACGCAACATGAATTTTTCTCTTCCTGAGAGAATGCGAAATATGTGTCGCAATTGTATGTGATTTGGCATGGTATTTCCTCGCA
>CAZEYK010000066.1:0-4582 GCA_964516055.1 uncultured Gammaproteobacteria bacterium | reverse complement strand
TGCTTGTCAATGGTCTTGGGGACCACAACAACATCCTGTTTTTGTTATTCCTGCTGATGGTGCTCAGGTTGATGGACCAACGACAACTATTGGTGTTACTACGTTAGAAGGAGAAATTGATGCCTTAGCTATTGCTCAGGTAACCGCTGATATTGATCCAAATCCTACCACGTCTCATATTGGACGAAGTTTTGCTGGCCCTACTCATTTGCAAGCAACTTTTTGTGAACGTCCATGGCCGCTTCGTGATGCTGATCAACAGGCATTTGATGATGAACAATATAATTTTTCTTTTCATTATTGTGCTGATAGTGGTCTTGGTGGTGTTACTGAAGATGATCTTCCATTTTTTGACATTTTTACATTTACTGAAAATAATAGAGAACAAGATGTTACTCGTCGGTGGTGTTCTGAACGAGGTGAAAATGATCACTTTGTGTGTGTTACTGATGCCGATTGTGCGGGAGAAACAAATGTTTGTGAAGATGTGGTGGAAAGAGTGAGTATTTCTGAAGGGGTGTTGCCACAGAGTACGCTAAAACGGTATTTGATGTTTAATGAGCAAAATGAAGATGCTATTGGTGTGCAGATATTTAAAAATCCTGATCGATTGGATCCACGGGAGTGGTATGCTTCTCAGGAAGTATCTGGTGGGCAATTTAGTAATATTTCTCAGTTTAGAGATACTCAAATTGCTAATTATCCTGCAATTACTGATGGTACTAATTATTATGTTCATGCGTTAAATAAAATTGATCATCCCATTGCTGCCTGTGGAAATACCACGGTGTGTAGTAATATGTATCATTTTAGTATTAATGATACGGCGCAAGATGGATCTCGAAACGTCTTTCAACAAATTATTGATACGCTTGCGTTTAATACGAATTTAACTGATTATCAATATTGTGGTGCTTCGGATTCAGATTTACCTGATTATTTGTATGTAAATACGCCATGTACCAATGATTTTGAATGTGCTCCTATTGTAAAAGATATTCAAACAAATCCGGCGCAATCAGGAAGATGTTCTCTTGCTACGGAAACGGTTTCTCCAGTGAATATTGCGGGATTTGTAGAAGATGTTGATTTTGTGGATGAAAATAATGGTTGGGCAGTAGGAAATGCTGGAGTCATTTTGTCTACATCAGATCAAGGTATTGGATGGGAAGAACAAAATAGTTCAGTTAGTGTTGATTTGTATGGCGTTGATTTTATTACTGAAAGTAGAGGAATCGCTGTTGGTGCTGAAGGAACTGTAGTGAAAACGGAAGATGGTGGTGCTACATGGACACGGGTGGCAGATACAGGAACACTTGATCGGTTAACGTCTGTTGATTTTGTAAGTGGTCAAGTTGGGTATGCTGCGGGAGATGATGGATCGTTTTTGCGCACGACTGATGGAGGAAATAGTTGGACACATGAGTCTCTTCAATATAATGAACAACAACTTTCTACGATTACGAATATTTTATTTATTGGAGAAAATAGGGGAATGGTGATAACAGATAATGGTCAACTTCTTCTTACTATGGATGGTGGTGTTACCTGGGAGGCAAAAATTCAGGAACAAGGGGTTTTTCATGATATATTCTTTATTGATAATTCAATAGGATGGGCTATTGGGAGTGATGTTGGATTATGGCGAACGCTTGATGGAGGAAATACGTGGAATTCACTTGATTACACTTTTGATGATAACAGTACTGTGAGAGGATCTCAGGCACTCGCTATATCATTTACTTCTGCGAGAGATGGGTTGTTTGCTGGTGCTAATGGATCTTTATATAGAACTGCTAATGGTGGACTTACTTGGGTATTTGTTGAACAAATTAATCATCCGTTGCGCGCGCTTTATTTCTTGCCTCAAAATGTTGGATTTGCTGCTGGAGGAAATTTTGATATTACTTCTGTCTTTGTTGGAGGAAATATTTGTGTTGCGAATAATGAATGTGTGGGTTCTAGTATTTGTGAAGGAGTCGTATTTGCGGATGTTGAACAATATGTTGCTCCCGATTGTAAAGCTGACCGAACAGAATTTTTGCATGATTGGCGAGTACAGCTTCCGGCACTTGGTTCTATTCAGCAGGCACTTGAGCGATATGTTGCACAAACAAATGTGTATCCTTCTCTTGAATCTGGAACATTTATTCCAAATTATACCAATTCTCGTTGGCCATCTTGGAATCAAACATTTGCTCAGACATTGGGTGCTGGTATTCCTCGTGATTCAGTAAATGATTGGACTTCTTGTGGATATTGTGAAGGAGCTGAAACACAATTTTGTACAGAAAATAGTGATTGTCCTGTACTAGATGGACAAGCTGGTACTTGTCGGACATTGGATTCACAAACCTGTTGGGATCCTGATGTCTTTACGTATGTGTGTCCTGCGTATAGTAATGTTTTTGAGTATGTATATCACAGAGAATCTGGTAATTACACATTGCATTCTTCTCTTGCCTATTTTGATTTGTCTGATCCTGTGGTGCAAGAGTTTATTGATCCTTCTACTATTGAGCTTACGCCGTATTGTCAGCCAAATGAGATTTTTAGTCCGTTTAGTGAACGGTGTGGTGATGGAGTGGTTAATTCTACCCTTGGTGAAAATGGTCAACCAAAAGAACAATGTGATCCTCCTGGTTCGGTACGAGTGAGCAATGTTGGGTTTGCTTCTGTTGAAGTTGGTTCTTGTAATTATGCTTTCAACAATAGTACGCAATGTGGTGTGGATGCCGATTGTCCTGCTGTGTTAGTACAAGTTGGTGATCAACAATATATGTCAGAAGGAGCAAAATCTGATACCTATTGTGCATGGCAGAATTCTCTTATTTATGGAGACATTCGGGATGGACAACTCGAAACGTGGAGTTGTACCCAAGATAGTGATTGTCGGTCAGCTGGGTTATATGGATTAGGAACAACTCTTGATAGTGCAAATGGTCAACTTGTTGATTATTTGGTGGAAGCAAATAGTGTTAATAATAATGATTTTCGTTGTGTGCGTCATGGATTACATGATGACTATGTTGATATTGCTCCTCGGGGAAGTATCTCCTGTATAGCTGGTGTTGCCGGTGAATTTACTCAATGTGCACCAGGATCATTGGCAACCGCGACTTGTACTGATTCTTGTACATTTGAATACGGTAGTTGTATTTCACAGTTTGCCTGTGGTAACGGTGTGGTAGAAGGGACAGAGTTGTGTGATGATGGTGCTGCGCTTAATGGTACTTTTGGTCATTGTAATGAAAACTGTTCAGGACGGTTTGCTGCGTTTTGTGGCAATGGTCAGCGTGATTGGGCAGATAGTAATAATAATGATTATCGAGACCCTGATGAAGTTGGACAAGAATTTTGTGAAATTGATGATTTTACTTCTACCGGATTTTGTAGTTCTAATCGGAGTGAGGTGTGTACGAATAATAGTGACTGTGGGTATTGTGTTTCCGATCCTGAATTATCTTGTGGTGAGTGTCCGCAAGATCCTATTACGTGTGATGAATTGCCCGGAACATGTCGTATTACGTATCAAACAGATGCTTATGGTAGTTGTGGTCAAGATGATGATTGTCGGGGACAAAAAGTAATTTCTAATACTCAAGTTACATTTGGGTGGATGGATGATTTGTTAGAAAGAGATAAATTATTCTTTTCTGATCAACAGTCTGTTTGTGTTACCAACCATACTGGTGCAGATGAAATGTTGGTTCAACGAACGCCAAACAATGGAGCCTATCCAGGAGCTTCTGTTATTTATGGATTTGGTTGTACGCAAAATAGTGAGTGTCAACAAGTTGATACCTATGCATCACGTGGTGATGCGGGAGCAAATACTCGGCTTGGGTTACTTCGTATTGATCTTAGCGTGCAAGATTCTACGGCTACCTCATATGGAGTGAGTGATGCGAAGTTTGTCGATGCGGTATTGCCAAATACGAGTTGTAAAGCGCTTACTAATGTTGGATGGTTATATGATGGAAATGGATTTAGTATTGGTTCAAATTCATGTCAAGCTTCTCGAGTAAGTGTGTGTAGTAATAATACGGATCAACAGTGTCAATCTGCAGATGATTGTTCACTCTGTGATCAAGGATTGTGTTTGGCAAATACTACCTCTCAATATCATATTGAGCGAGAGTTAAGTTGTTCATGGGATTGTCAGAGTGTTGGAGGATATTGTGGTGATGGAATTACGCAATTTGAATTTGAAGAATGTGATGGTGGAGATGGGTGTAGTGCTGTGTGTACTCTTACCGAGAGTGCTCAACAAGAGCAAGGGCAACAAGGAGTAGATCCTGATCGTCCACGGTGCGGTGATGGTGTATGGCAACAAGATTATGATGGAGATGGACGAACTGACGAAGTTTGTGATCAAGGAGGATTAAATGGTATTTCTTGTACTCCTCAATATGGACAAAGTTGTAGTTATTGTTCCTATGATTGTCAGGCAGTGTTGGCGGTTGATCCGGTGTCATTTTGTGGTGACGGGCAATTGGACGAAGCAAATGAACAGTGTGAAACAATCGGTCAATCACGAATTGTTGTTCCTGGGCAAAATCCCGGAAGTGTAGAAGATGTC
>CAZEYK010000065.1:0-4869 GCA_964516055.1 uncultured Gammaproteobacteria bacterium | reverse complement strand
CAACATTTTATCATCCCTTTCATGAGAACCTTGTTAAAAAATCAGAAAATCTTGATCGTGCTGATGTGGTGAATATGCGAGAAGTGGGAATCCACCCAAAAAATGGCAAACCTCTGTATGTTCGCGTTGGGCGCTATGGCGCATTTGTACAATGTGGTTCTAAGGATGATGAGGAAAAACCACAATTTGCTTCTCTTCCAAAAGGTATGAGTATGGATGACGTTACCGTTGATGATGCAATGAAACTTCTTTCTTTACCGCGCACCATTGGTCAAGATGCTGAAGGGAATGACATGATTATTAATATTGGCCGATTTGGTCCGTATGTGAAAGTAAAGAGTAAGTTTTACTCTATAAAAGAAAAAGATCCTTATACTATCACCAAAGAAGATGCACTTGCTATTATTGCCGAGAAAAAAGAAGAAGAAGCAAATCGTATTATTCATGATTTTCCTGAAGAACACATTCAAGTATTGCGTGGACGATATGGACCATACATTACTGATGGTGAAAAAAATGCCAAAATTCCAAAAGACACAGAACCCGAAGCATTGACACTTCACATGTGTCAGGAATTGCTAAAAGAGGCAAAGCCCGCACGAGGAAAAATCAAGAAAAAAATACCAACACAAAAAAAAGCATCCCCAGTAAAAAATAAAACTCTTGCAAAGAAAAAGAAAGCAGGGACTAAAGCAAAAAATAAATAAAAAAACGATCCGTATGGATCGTTTTTTTATTTAACGAGGAGGGATTCCCCAATGCCAATGGTCCTCATACTCGCTACAAAATTTAGTATACGTCGTTTATGATTTTTTTATTGGGGGTTGTTTTGTACATGTTTTTTTTGATGACATGTTGATCTATATTTTTCCAATAGCTCTAAGAGCAATAAAAAACACCCATTTATGGGTGATACTGTCTAGTTAATATGTTTTTTTGACTTCGTGGGTATGATATATATATGTTTATTATAATAGCATATTTTAAGCCTTTTGTCAATGGTTGTTTTCTTTTGATGTATGGGAAATACTCCCCCATATAGCATAAAAAAATTGATTTATCAATATACATGGATAACGCTATTTTTCTCTTATCTTAGCGATATTTATCCATTTTTCTCTTGCAAAAGCTGCTATTCATGATAATATACCACATATCAATCGATCTTCGTATGTCCATAAAAAAGAAACAAACAATTGAAGGACTCATTGAAAAAGTTCATGAATATACTGATCATGCTGATTTTGACATTATTCGACTTGCATATGATTTTGCTGACGAAGCGCATAAAGGACAGAAACGTAAATCTGGTGAGCCATATATCGTCCATCCTCTTGCAGCGGCACATATTTTGGCAGATATGCGGATTGACCCCGTTATTATTACCGCAACCCTACTTCATGACGTTCCAGAGGATACCGATATTACGCTTGAAGAAATTGAACAAAATTTTGGTTCAGAAATTGCAACATTGGTTCAAGGGATTACAAAACTTGGAAAATTAAAATATCGAGGTGTCGAACGATATATTGAAAATTTAAGGAAAATGTTTGTTGCGATGGCAGAAGATGTTCGCGTGATGATTATTAAGTTTGCCGACCGAATTCATAATTTACAAACACTTGGAGCTCTCCCCCCACAAAAACAATACCGTATTGCACTTGAAAGCTTGGAAATTTATGCCGCACTTGCAAATCGTCTTGGTATTGGAGAAATGAAAGGAATGCTTGAAGATCTTGCTTTTCAATATGTGTATCCAAAAGAATTTCACCGAGTGAAACAAATCCGTACCGAGAAACTGAAGGGAAAAGAAGAGTACCTTGAAAATATGCAACAAAAAGGAAGAGATGCATTAAAAAAAGCAGGCGTGAATATTTGTTCTTTATATGGACGAGAAAAACGGTTATATAGTTTGTATCAAAAATTATTGCGTAAGGATAACCAGGTAGCAAAAATTTATGATCTATTTGCTATTCGTATTATTGTGCCTACAGTTGCAGACTGTTATGCAACGCTTGGTATCTTGCACAATATTTGGAAGCCCGTAAAAGGACGGATTAAAGATTATATTTCTCAGCCGAAACCAAATGGGTACCGATCTTTACACACCACGGTGTTTGGTGATGATGGAGAAATTATTGAATTTCAAATTCGAACAGCAGAGATGCATGAAGAAGCAGAATATGGTGTGGCAGCACATTGGCATTATGATGAGAGTGGATCTCGCTTACCAAATAGAGAATTAAAATGGGTGAAAGAATTAGCAATTATCCAAAAGGATATTCTCAACAATCTTTCTGATCTTGAATCGATGAAAGTAGATTTTTTGCAGACACGTATTTTTGTCTTTACCCCAAAGGGGGATGTTATTGATCTTCCTGAAGGAGCAAGCCCTGTCGATTTTGCTTATCATATTCACACGGAAGTTGGGCATAAATGTACTGCGGCAACCGTGAATGATAATATTGTAAAACTTGATACGCAATTAAAAAATGGTGATGTTGTCGAAATTCTTATTGATAAAAATAGAAAAGGTCCAAATCTTGATTGGCTGGATTTTGTAAAAACACATACAGCCAGGTACCATATTAAAAATCATAAAAAAGCGAAAGTGACGGGATGGTTAAAATCAGTACTCCCAAATAAAAAATAATACTGCATCATTCATGCGGTATTATTTTTTATTTGAAAATATTTTTAAATTATTGGAATAAATATCATACGAAATATTGCATACAAAATCATGACAACAATTGGAATACTATATGCAATGATAGTAATAATCCCTAATTTTTTTTGATGTTCCACAAATGGATAGGCAATCATCCCAATGGGTCCTGCAAAAAGAAGTAATAACACCCACAACACTTTCGGTTCTTTCAAGTCTTTCCTTTTGATAATCTGGATAACCATTGTTATCCATAGTGCCAAAATAGCAACAATAGCAACAGCTACGGCGACGCTAATAGCTATATTCCCTATTTGTATGGCAATCATACCTTGGTATGGATCATTAACCATGGGAATTGGTTCTGATTGCCGTATTCCAAATATATTGGAAGCATCTTTTTGGAGAATGGTACGTTGGACAAATTTTTGCAGCATACCTTATATTACGTAAGTTCTTGAAGGAGACGCTTTAATTCTTCTAATGAATAAAATTCAATAATAATTTTCCCTTTTTCTCCTCGCTTGCTGATGTTTACTTTTGTTCCCAGTCGTTCTTCCATCAATTCTTCTTGTGCACGAATATTAGGATCTCTTCTCACGGATCCTTTCCTTGATGCTAGTGGTTTTGTTTGTGCAACAGCTGATTCAACATCACGGACAGACATATGCTCCCCTATCATACTTTTGTACATGTTGAGCTGTTCTTGCTCATTTTTGAGACTAAGAATCGCTCGGGCTTTCCCTGCTGAAATCTTTCCTTCTATGAGTGATCTTTGTATTACTTCTGGTAAATCTAATAAACGAAGGGTGTTGGCTACCGTTGGACGTTTTTTTCCTACTTGTTCAGCAACTTCTTGTTGTGTGAGGCCATACTCTTCAATTAACCGTTTGAACGAAAAGGCTTCTTCTATTGGATTTAAATTTTGTCTTTGAATATTTTCTATGAGTGCGAGTTCAAGTTTTTCTTGGTCAGTAGCAATTCTTACCAAAGCCGGAATAGTAACGAGTCCAGCCATTTGAGATGAACGAAGACGTCGTTCTCCTGCGATGAGTTCGTATCCCCCATCAGATTTTTCCGTAACCGTGATTGGCTGCAGAACGCCATGTTTTTTGATTGACGCAATGAGATCTTCTAAATCTGCATGGTTGAATACTTTTCGTGGTTGTTCTGGGTTAGGGACAATTTCGGAAATAGGAATATTCCAAACCTTTGGCTGGTTGTTGTCTATTTGTGGTTGTGGGGCTTGTTCCTTTTTGTGCTGTGGAATAAGCGAGTTGAGTCCCTTTCCTAACGCCATATGTGTTATAGAAGATACTACTGTTTGTTAATAGATTTTTTCTTGCCTGTCGATAAATTCTGTTGCAAGTCGCATGTATGCTTTCGCCCCTTTTCCCTTTGGGTCATAGAGTAAAATTGATTGTCCATAACTTGGCGCTTCAGCAAGTCGGACGGTTCTAGGGATGATACTTCGGAAAATATTATCGGGAAAATATTTATATAATTCCTGCATAACATCGCCTGACAATTTGGTTCGCTTATCAAACATGGTAATAACGGCACCAAAAATTTCTAGCTCTGGTTTTACGTGTTCTTGCACAAGCCGTACGGTTTCTAATAATTGGCTCAACCCTTCAAGGGCATAATATTCTGCTTGTACCGGTATAAGAATTTGATCGGCAGCAACGAGACTGTTGACGGTGAGTAGTCCAAGGGATGGTGGACAATCAATAAGGATGTAATCGTACGCGTATTTTATTTCTTCAAGAAGGTCTGAAAGTTGGTGTTCTCTTCTTTCCATATCCACGAGTTCTACATTTGCTCCGGCAAGATTTTGTGTTCCGGGAACAATTCGTAATCCTTCGTGTTCTGTTTGTTTAATGACATCATTGATTTTTTTTTGTCTTGCTAATGCTTCATAGAGGCCATGATAGGCAACGTCTTCTCGTGCAAATCCTAACCCACTCGTGGCATTTCCCTGTGGATCCATATCAACAATAAGCACAAATTTTCCTAAATCAGCAAGTGCGGCAGCAAGGTTCATTGTGGTGGTAGTTTTGCCTACTCCACCTTTTTGGTTAACTACAGCTAATATTTTTGTCATATGATTTCTCTACTAGTATACAAAATATTGACAATAAAGCCAAGAATCAGTAATATGAAGCGTGTTCACCATAGTTATTCATATTTTAGTGGATAAC
>CAZEYK010000064.1:0-5320 GCA_964516055.1 uncultured Gammaproteobacteria bacterium | reverse complement strand
ATTTTTTCGTAATATTGATCGAAAGATTATTAAATGGATGCCGTGGGCTCAAAAAGGGTATCCACTCCTCTCGAGCGTTATTGATTATACGGCGTTGAAAGGGAAAAAAGTTCTTGACATCGCTGTGGGAACAGGATGGACAACAGAACAGCTTGTTCGCGCTGGAGCAGATGTTACTTCAATTGATTTAACTCCAAAGGCTGTTGAATTAACACAAAAACGATTGGCGCTGTATGGTCTTGCTGAAAAAGGAAATGTGATGGTTGCTGATGCGCAAAAACTTCCATTTGATGATGGTACGTTTGATTATGTGCTTGCGTTTGGTTGTTTGATGCATATGCCAAATACGCAACAAGCGATTGATGAAATTTATCGTGTCCTTAAACCATGTGGGCGAGCTTCGGCAATGATGTATTATAAGCATTCATTACATTGGTGGTATTATATTTATTTTTCTAAAGGGATTGTTCGTGGAGGGTTGCGTAAGATGACTCCACAACAACTATCAAATAGGTATACTGATGGTGCTTATGAAGAGGGGAATCAACTCACAAAATTTTATTCAAAGAAAGAAATTCGTGAGCTGTTTAAGAAATTTTCTTCTTGTGATATTGCCATTGAGGATACAACGACGCCTGTGGATACCTTTCCACATCGATATTTCCCTTTGGGTAGGTTATTGCCAAAGAAGCTTAGAAAAGCCATTGTGAAGGTTGTTGGTCAGACGTTGTGGATTGATGTTGTGAAGTAATACTTGATACACATATGGTAAATACTATTGATATAAAGGGTGTATTGTCAAAGGCTTATACTATTTTGGATCCGTATTCAAAAAAGTATAACGTTGATTTTGACAGATATCTGTTTTCTTTGCAGTGTATTTTGGAAATCGAAAATATTGGTGAGAAAAAAATACTTGATATAGGTACAGGTATAGGACTTTTGCCGATGGCATTAACTGAATGTGGCGTTTCTATAGAAGGAGCTGATTATTTTGTTTTTCCGGAACATGATAATGATATGTTTGGTGTGCCTTCAATGGATATTTTGCAAGATGTGTGGAAGAAAAACAATTTGATAGTACACAATTGCAATATCTATAGTGGTACGTTGCCCTGGGAGGATAATAATTTTGATGTGATTATTAGTGAAGCTACTATTGAACATGTCAAAGATCCCAAGAAGTTCATTGATCGATGTTACCAACTACTTAAGCCAGGTGGATATGTGATTTTAACTACACCAAATATTTCTACGTTATTGAAAAGAATAAGATTTATTTTTGGGAAGAGTCCACTGTGGCCAGTAAAGGAATTTTATGAGGCAGGAGAGAATTTTACGGGACATTGGAGAGAATACACCATGGATGAATTAGTTGTAATGTGTGAATTAAGTAAATTTGAGGTTGTTCATACGTATAATAAGAATTTGCTTACACGTTTTAAAAAATTGTCATCATGGAAAAAAAATATTCGAGCTTTTGTTGTCTTATTGTCTACCTTAGTCCCAGGTTCAAAGGAAATGAATTATATAATATGCAAAAAAGTTCATAAAAAAAATATGATTAATGTATCAGAACCAATAATTGAACAGGAAGAAATAGATGCTGTAAATAGTGTTTTGCGTTCGGGTATGTTAGCTCAGGGGCCAAAAGTAAAGGAATTGGAAGAAAACTTTGCTGAATATTGTGGTACTAAATATGCTGTTGCATTTACTAACGGAACAGCTGCACTTCATGGAGGTTTAGCTGCATTAGGCGTTAATAAAGAAGATGAAGTTATAACCAGTCCTTTTACTTTTGTTGCCACTGCTAATGCTGTGTTAATGCAAGGGGCTAAACTTATTTTTTCTGATATTAGTGAAGATGATTTTTGTTTGGATCCAGAGGCGGTAAAAGAAAAAATTACTGATAAAACAAAAGCTATTATTCCTGTTGATATTTATGGACAAGTATATAAATACGACGAAATGAAAAAAATTGCAGAAGAAAAAAAGATTAAAATTTTGGAAGATGCTTGTCAGGCAATTGGTGCAGAACAAAACGGTCAAAAAGCAGGTACTTTTGGTGATGCTGCCGCTTTTTCATTATATGCAACAAAAAATATTATGAGCGGAGAGGGAGGTATGATTGTGACTGATGACCTGGACGTGGCTGAAAAATGTAGAAGGTTTAGGCATCATGGGCAATCACAAAAACAGTATGAGTATGTTGATTTGGGGTATAATTACAGGATGACAGATTTATGTGCGAGTATTGGTGTTGAACAGCTAAAGAAAGCGGATAAGTTTAATAGTAATCGAAGAAAAAATGCAGAACGATTGCTCGAAGGGCTTGGTGGTATTAAAGGACTACTTTTGCCAATTATAAAAGATAATAATAACCATGTATTTCATCAGTTTACCATTAGGATAACGGAAGAATTTAAGACTTCTAGACAGGAGTTTATGGATTATCTCAAGTCTCATGGAGTTGGTTGTGGAGTATATTATCCAAAGCCATTACATTTGCATCCTCATTTTATGGATATGGGATATAAAAAAGGTGATTTTCCTGTATCAGAAAGAATGTCAGAACAGGTTTTGTCACTACCGGTGCATCCATCTTTATCTGATGAAAATATGGATTATATTATCAAAGTAATACGTGATTATGTCAGATAAACTTAAATGTGCCGTTATAGGATCTGGGAATATGGGAAAAAATCATGTTCGCTGTTTTTTTGAATTGGAAGACTGTGATTTGGTTGGTATATCTGACCTTGACAATGAATTGTTAGAAAGATTGAGTGAACAATATACTGTACGAGGTTATACTGATTATAAAAAAATGATTGAAGAATTAAGGCCTGATATAGTTTCAATTTGTGTTCCAACTTCTTTGCACTATGAAGTTGCAAGTTATTGTTTTGAAAAAAAAATAAATGTGCTTCTAGAAAAACCTATAGCAATGACATCAAATGAAGGGGAAGCTTTAATTGAAAAATCTAAACAGAATAATGTAAAATTTTTTGTTGGTCATATTGAAAGGTTTAACCCCGCGATTATTAAGGTTAAGGAAATGATTGATGATGGAGAACTTGGTGATATTACGTCAATAATTGCGCGTCGTGTTGGAGGATTTCCTCCTCAAATAAAGGATGCTGATATTGCCGTTGATCTTGCAATTCATGATATCGATATTGTGAATTATCTTTTAGGAGGTTTACCTGAAAATATTAATGTGCATAAGAAAAAAAATCATATTGAAAATAGAGCCGATGCTGTTGAGTTTTTTCTTAAATATACTACTGCCTCTGCATATGTACAGGCTAACTGGATCAGTCCTGTAAAGATTAGAAAATTAAATATTACCGGATCAGAAGGATATCTGGAGATGGATTATATTAGTCAACAAATAACTTTTTATAAGAGTAATTATGAGAAGTTTACAGAAGAAATTGGTGACTATTCAGATTTTATTCTCAGATTTTTGGAACCAGATAAAATTGTTATTTCGGTTGCCAAAAAAGAACCATTGAAAGAAGAAATAAAATATTTTGTGAATTGTGTCAAAAATGATAAAGAAGTTGATTCATTGTTTGCTCTTGATGCTTTAAAAATAGTTCTTAATTAGATTAGATGTATTAATTAAAAATTAATATGAAAAGAATTTTGGTTACTGGAGCTGGTGGAACACCTGCTACAAACTTTGTTAGGTCACTTAGAAGCTCAGATAGCAAATTTTTTATTGTGGGGACTGACTCTAGTAAATTTTATGTAGCTCGTTCTGAAGCAGATGTTTCTTATTTGATTCCAGGATGTAATGATCAGTATTATATTCAATTTTTGAATTATATAATTGAAAAGCATCAAATTGAATTTGTTCATGTTCAAAATGATGCTGAAATGCGAGTAGTCTCCGAATATCGTGAAAAAATTAAAGCAAAAGTTTTTTTGCCAACAAAGGAAACTGTATCTTGTTGCATGAGTAAATTTGAAACTTATAAAAAATGGGAAAATAGTGGAATAAGTGTACCAAAGACTTTTTTGATAAGAAATATAAGTGATTTAACGGATGCCTATGATAAATTAGGTCAAAAAATATGGCTTAGAGAAATATCTGGGGCAGGAGGAAAAGGTTCAGTTGCTCCAGAGGATTTTGATCAGGCTAAAACATGGATTAATTTTCATAAAGGATGGGGTAAATTTTTAGCAGCAGAATTATTATCACCAGATTCTGTAACTTGGATGTCTATTTGGAATGAAGGAAAATTGGTTGTTGCACAGACAAGAAAAAGAGCTTATTGGGAATTGTCAAAATTAGCACCATCAGGTGTTTCGGGTGCTACCGGTGCTGGTATTACTATGAGTGACCCAAAGCTTGATGAACTCGCCATTAATTGTGTTAAGAGTGTTGATCCTAATCCCAACGGTATTTTTTCGGTAGATTTAACATATGATTTTTCAGGTGTTCCAAATCCTACCGAAATTAATATTGGGCGTTTTTTTACTACACATGAATTTTTTACTAGGCTTGGGCTTAATATGCCTGAAATATTTATTAATATTGCTTTTGGAGAACAAATACCTACGTTTGATAAAAAAATAAATCCATTAGAAAATGGCTGGGTCTGGATTAGAGGAATGGATTTTTTACCAGTTTTGATAAAAGAATCAAAATTGGAAGAATTTGAAAATAATATGTCTGAAATGAAGGCAAAAATTATTCAACATGAAAATGAGTAAGTTATGAAGTTGTTGGTTACTGGAACCAATGGTTTCGTTGGCAAAATTTTAGTTTCAAAACTTTTGGGTCAATATAAAGATATTGATTTGTTTTTGTGGGTTCGTAAACAAAGTAATGTCCCTGCAGGTGTAAAACAAATAGTAGGGGATTTGTATGATGAAAAATTGTATAAATCTTTATCTGATGAAAAATTTGATGTTGTTGTTCACTGTGCTGGTTTTGTTCCAAAGTGTCGTGAGGATGATAATTTGAAAAGTAATATTGAGGGTAATTTACATATGACTTCAATTTTATTGAGGAATATTAATGCAAAAAAAGTTGTTTTTATAAGTACTTGTGAGGTTTATGGTTTGCCTACGGAAGAAATTAGTATAATAACGGAGGGATATTTGCCAAAACCTATATCGAATTATGCTAAATCTAAGCTTTTGGCTGAGGAAGAATGTGAACGTATTTCAAAATTGAGAAATTTTGATTTGTGTATTTTGAGGTTGACAACTCTTTATGGAAATGGTGATGGTATAAATAGGGCAATTCCAAATTTTGTTTCCTCTGCGCTTGAGGGGAGGGAGATAAATATTTTTGGTAATGGTG
>CAZEYK010000063.1:0-5388 GCA_964516055.1 uncultured Gammaproteobacteria bacterium | reverse complement strand
AGTTTTAACCTGTTTTTATCAATTTTGAACAAAAGGCAACCAGTTTAGAATTCACTAAGTGTGTCCTCGAGATGAAGGCAAAGAGTGTATTGACTGCAGCTTCGCACAAAGGCACAATTTACTTCTTTTCCAAACTGTACTCCACACTGGTCATCATATTGTCCAACAGCAACTCGAATAGCGGTAGACCCACCATCTATGCCTGTAATCGTTCGTACTTGTTGTCGTGATCGCTTTACCATAGGCTAAAATAATCCGCGTATATACGGATAAAAGATAACTATACCAATAATACCAGCACTCAGCGCCCCGCACAAGACAGCAGCCGCCATGATATCCTTAATAACTCCAACTTGATGGTGTAAACGAGGCTTAAGAACATCAATAAAATGCTCCATTGCCGTATTTAAAATTTCTAATAAGAGCACCATAGCAATCAATAAAAGCAATACAAGCAATTCTATTTTACCAACATGGAGCGTAATAGCCAAACTCAATACAAAAAAAGCAGCCCATGATTGAAGCCGAAAATTTTGTTCTTGATGCCAAACATACCGTACCCCTCGATACGCATCAGCAAAACTATACACAATACGCCTGATATTCATAAAACGTTATTCAAAATAGATTCTTGCAAAGAAAACATCGTCGCAGCATCTTTTTCTTTCAAATGATCATACCCGTGCAAATGAAGCACTCCGTGAATAAGCATTCGAAAAAATTCTTCTTTGTATGAAACACCAAATCGTTTTGCTTGTCTGCGCACATACCATGGACACAAAAAAATATCTCCCCAATCTACCGCTCCTTCCTGTTCGGGAATCTTCATCCCCTCTTGAACAGCAAATGAAAGCACATCCGTAGATCGTTCAACTCCACGAAACATACTGTTAAGCGTTTTCATCCTCTGTTCTCCCACAACATGGATGCTCACAAGATATATTTTTTTTTTCGTTAACATACGATGAAACGCCGCATCAACAACCGCACAAATATCTTTTTGAGTAATTCCAATAGATTTTTTTACCCCCAAATAAACCGTACATTCACTATGCATAATACGACATTAATCAAAGAATCTTGGCTTCTTCTACGGTACTGCTTGTGAGAGAATCTTCAACAACAGCAGGAGGCTCTATCGGAATAACTTGTTGTTCAGGTAAAAATGTTCCAACACCACTTGGTCGAAAACTCTGAACCATCATCGTCATAATATGAGGAAATAATGGAACATCATTTTCTCCAGGATGATACACCAAAACATATACCTGTTTATCTCCTTCATAATACGCAACAAACCCATCCTTTCGCAAATAAAACGGTTGAGAAAAGCGATTAACCTGCGATACTAAATCAGTAAATAGTTGTCCTTCTATCACACGCCCAAACCATAATGGAAATGATTCATTAGTATTTTTTTCAAATGTATGCACAACAACATAATCTCCTGTAATCGCACTAAACAAAACTTCTTTCCCATTTGTATCAACGGCTGAACTTGCCCACGCTGAAGGATAATATAATCGATATTGTGCCGTTGAATGCATATATTCTCTTACCAAAGGAGAATCAATAAGTCGCGCAGGAGCAAACTCTGCCAGATGATATAAATTAATAACTTCCAGTCCATCCAAATAACCATCTCCATCTTGATCAGCAATGCCAACATCCGTATTAAAGAGAACCTCTTCATCATCAGTAAGACCATCAAGATCTAAATCGGCAAGAACACCAACCGAAATTCTAGGAAACAACACTGAATCCTGAGAAGACGGCAACGGTTCATCAACAGGAATAACTGCCACTGGTTCAGTGTTGGCTATATCCTGTGTACTGGAAACAATAGGTTCCGTGACAATAGGTTTAACCACAACATTATTCGTGGCAACACCTTGCTGATTTTGTTGAGAAAAAAACCCAGCAGTAGACAAATAATAATAGGAGATCGCTGCAAGTGCAATCAGACAACACACGACAATAATAACAATCAACAAAACCCGCGGATGCTTTTTCTTAGGTGGTGGGGCTTGAATAGTTGACGCAGCGTGTTGAACAACAATAGCAGGCTTATCATCAATAAGTGGTGGCGACATTTTTTTCTGTTCTTTTTTTGGAGGAACATGAGTAATAGTGTCATGAACAATCGAACGATTTTTTTCCTGTTCCTCATAAATGTTTGGATCAGCACCACCATAAAAAATAGATGGAATCGTTTGGATAGCATCATGATCTAGCGTATCAGAAGAAGATGCTTCTTTCTGTGGGCCAAGAGGTAAATTATATTTTGAAAGACGGTCAAACATGCACAAGGCGATTATAAAAATAAACGATACACACAAAACACCACAAACACTAGAATCCGAAAGTAGACGTATCGGTATCTATTGTTGTAGTCGTCGTGGTACCGGTGGAAGTTGTCGTTGCCGTAGTATTTGTATCACTACTCACTGCGGAAGGAATATTTCCATCACTCGTAGGCGGTTCAAAAATTTTTCCAGGACCAGTAGGACTATATCCACCTTTTACCTCTGTTCCATCTCCAAAACCATCACCATCCGTATCAACGTTTAATGGATTTGTTTTCCAAATAATAACTTCATCACCATCACTAAGTAAGTCACCATCTGTATCCCAATTATTCATATCTGTTCCAACAGAAGCTTCTCGTTCATCATCAAGACCGTCGCCATCAGTATCAACAGGTTGACCAAAAAGTACGGTATCATCTACCTGAGAACCACTCAATGAATTGTCAATTCCATTCAAAGAAGAACCCGTACGATCATCATTTGCTGTTGGTAAAATAATATTTGTAGAGGTATCAGTTACCACAGGATCCGCAGGATGAACAAATTGAGTATATATCCACCAGACAACTGCCAAGAAAATTATGAGTCCAACAAAAGACACCACAGCAATAAACAAAAATCGTCCTGTTTTTGGTTCTTTGATGGCATACAAATTTGCAGGAAGCTTTTGTGATGTATCCGCACCATCCATATTTACCGCGGGAGGTACCGTAGCAAGTGGAGGAAGTACTGAACCATTTCCTCCTGCAGAGGAGGCGTTTGGTGGTGGAGAAACAGGAACAGGCATCGGTGCTGGAATTGTGGTATCAGGAACAGAAGATACAGGCGCTGACGAAGGAAATATAGTATCGGCAGCAGCCTGGGTATCATCAAGGGCAAGAGGATCATCCAGAACAACCTTTGGTTTCAATACACCAGCAGACACCGCAGATACAGGTGCCGCAGAAGGAGGAGGTGGTGGTGGAGAAATAGGAGCAGACGGAGCTGCAGCAGGTAAACTAGCCGTACCAGAAAACATGTCTTCTGCGTCGTTAGCAATAGGCAAATTATGTGGTGGTTGTCCAGATTGTTGTGGAAGATGATCATCAAACATACAAAAAACAATGATTATTCTAACGGTCCATCACCATTAGGATTATACTTATTGATTATTTCAAAGCCATCAAAAAATCCGTCTCCGTCGGTATCAGGATTTGTGGGATCAGTATGATACTTTTGCACTTCTTCCAAATCACTCAACCCATCACCATCCGTATCATATTCATACTCATCCGTCCCATACTGCTGTTCTTGTTCGGTAGTGAGTCCATCACGATCTCGATCATCAGGTATAGGATCTTCCTTAAGTATTTCTACACGAGAATCTCCTACAGTAATATTACCAAACACAGGTTGTTCCACAGACACATCCGTCTGCTTGTTTGATGAAGAAAACCATCGAAAAACCAACACAGAACCAACAACAAACACAAAAAGTATCAATACAGCAACAAGCACAAACAACCATGTACTACGATGAGAGACAGGAGGCTCTGGAGAAGGTTGAACTGATTGTGCAAACTGTTGTGGATCCATAAATGAATATCATTATTATACCATAAATATACAATTACCGCTGGCAGATTTCTCTTTCCTCTGGTGTATTACAACGGATATCTTGAAATCCTGTTTCAATTGATCCCTGTGGATGAGAAGTCAAAATAAAGTCTTCTGTACTTCCATTATTGTTTGAGTCACTCACATCAGGGAATGCTTCAATTGGTGATTCAAGAATATAACTATCACCAGAACCATCCTCAGTAGTATCAATCTTTACCACATTAGCAACATGCCAATATCGAGCACGAGCATTAGTACTCTTTGTCGCGCTTTGAATATTGTACGTTGCAATAGGTTTCAACAAAGAGAATGTAGGATCCTGTCCTTCTTTGTACGCATACACATCCACATAAATTTCCATATCATCATACTGCGTAATTGGCCCATTCAATGACGTCACATACACCGCAAAGGTACGAAGTGGTTGCACACTATTATCAAAGTCACAAATTCCAGTAGGATCATTCGATATATCTCCACAATCACTATTAGTTCTACAACTATTATTATTATTTTGACAGACACCACTTCCCCAATGATCGTTGGTATCAATCGTCATTGCTTGAATAAATGTTTTATCCAAACTCTGAACATCATGCAAAAAGACACTTCGTTGCTGCAATGTAGTGTCCACCTGTGTTGGCCACCAATAATTAAACCGATAATCATTAGAATCTACGTCATTCATCAACTTAATATCATGTGCCCATGGAGCAAAATCAGCAACAGGCGCAAACGTATGATACCCAATCTGTTTTTGACTATCAGGAAATCCTAAATTATACACAGCAAGTCCCAATCGAGCATTTGTTTCAGCAACCGTATTTCCCCATCGAAGAACAAATCGATACACGCCTTCAGGAACAGCAGGAGAAACCACGACTTCATTCACAATATTAGTGGGCTCGCTATCAACAACATAGGTATAATATGGACTTTGTTCACCATCATTTACACTCACTGGATATGGACGATACCAATCTTCACTTCTCTCTTGAGAAGAAAGCGCATAATCAGAGCCAAATCTACAAGGACCATTATTATTGCAATCTAAATCAGCATCACAAAGCTGAAGTAAATCACCATCACAATGTCCATCAGTATTAAAGGCATAATAATATTGTCCATTACACTGCACATTAGATTCAATCGTTTTATGTGCATCTTGAAAATTTGTAAGCGTAAATGATTCCTCATAATTTAATCCATGCACATCCTCATTAAATCCAGGAAGCCCCCGATAACGCATTCCCCATCTAAATTGAGGAACTGCTGCATCTGGTCGAAATAATTGAACATTCGTTAATGCCACCCAACTATCTTCAGGAAAAGTTCCCTCTGTAGAAATTGTTATCATTGGATTAAGCATTGCCAATCGAGGCTCAGCACCTTGTGGTTCATCAAGCACCACACAAGAAACACAATTATTCGTAAGTGCTGAACAGGTGTTATTACATTGATAGTTACCCAAATCTTCACA
>CAZEYK010000062.1:0-5517 GCA_964516055.1 uncultured Gammaproteobacteria bacterium | reverse complement strand
TTGTTGATCGTGATGATCATTCAACATTGCAGATTATTGGTGTCGTGGAAGTACCTTCTGAAGGAGTGCAAAAAGGTGTTGTGACAAGTATTGAAGAAACGGTTTCTTCAATGTCTAATGCGCTTGAACAGGTAGAACGTCTTACTGGAATGCCGGTTGATCATGTGTGGGTGGGAATTAATGGCGCACATATTTTGGCACAAGAAAGTAGGGGAGTGGTTGCTATTGCAAAATCTGATGGAGAAATTACTGATGAAGATATTGAACGTGCAGTGCATGCTGCTCGTACGGTTGCTGCTCCGTTGAATTATGATGTGCTGCATGTATTACCACGAGATTTTTCTGTAGATGGACAAACGGGAATTAAAGATCCTGTGGGGATGACAGGTATTCGTCTGGAAGTAAATACCCAAATGATTTATGGGCTTACTACTCATGTAAATAATCTCACCAAAGCTGTTTATCGCTCTGGTGTTGATGTTGATGATATTGTCTTATCTATTGTTGCTGCAGGAGAAGCTGTAACGACGCCTCGTCAGCGAGATATTGGCGTTGCTGTCGTTAATATTGGTGGCTCTACCACAAGTATTCTTGTATATGAAGGTGGTGATATTGTTCATACAACAGTTTTACCTATTGGTTCTGCACATGTTACCAATGATCTTGCTATTGGATTGAGAACGGCCATTGATACGGCTGAGCATGTAAAAATTATGCATGGAAGATGTATTACCAAAGGATTGAAGAAACGGGATTTGGTAACAATTACGGATTCTCATGGTGAACAATATGAATTTTCTCAAAAGTATATTGCTGAGATTGTTCAGGCGCGGATGGCAGAGATTCTTGAAAAGGTGAATGATGAATTTACCAAGATACAGCTACAAGGATTACTTCCTGCTGGAGTAATTTTTACGGGTGGCGGTGCTAAAATTAATGGACTTATTGATCTTGCTAAGGAGACATTAGGTCTCCCTGCTTCGATTGGGTATCCTATTGATGTCCAAGGAATTCAGGATCATGTAGGGGATTTATCGTTTACTACCGCTGTAGGATTGGTGGTATGGGGAGCGCATGTGGAAGAGCGAAAAACGTATGATAAGAGGTTTCCTCTAAAAGGAAAACGCATTGCCGAACAGGTACAAAAAATATTTCGTTCACTCATGCCGTAAGTTTTTGCTTGACGAGTTTTTAGGAAGCATATACACTATATATGCTTTTCATTTTCTTTATATTTACGCAAATTCTGAACATTTTTTGTGTTCATATTGATTTAGTCTTGACTACTATTTATGCCACAAGTGAAACCTGATATAGAAACCTTCGCTAATATTAAAGTTGTCGGTGTTGGCGGCTCTGGCGGTTCTGCTGTTAATCGTATGGTGCAGGGCGGTATCCGCGGTGTTGAATTTATGGCGCTTAATACTGATGTACAAGCGCTTCACCATAACATGGCAAAGAAAAAAATCCATATTGGGAAAACCGTTACCCGCGGTTTGGGTGCTGGTATGGATCCTGAGATGGGTAAACGCAGTGCTGAAGAAGCACAAAATGAAATTCGTGAAGCTCTTGCGGGAACCGATATGGTGTTTATTACCTGTGGTCTTGGTGGAGGAACAGGAAGCGGTGCCAGTCCTGTTGTTGCTGAAATTGCTCGGGATATGGGAATCCTGACTGTTGCTGTTGTGACGAAACCTTTTTCTTTTGAAGGGCCACAACGTAATACCATTGGGGACGCAGCATACGATGAACTTGTTCGACAAGTTGATACGGTCATTACCATTCCTAATGATAGAGTATTGCAGATTATTGATAAAAAAACGTCTCTTATTGATGCGTTTAAAATTGTTGACGATGTTTTGCGGCAAGGAGTACAGGGAATTTCTGAGCTTATTACCGTTCCTGGATTGATTAATGTTGACTTTGCTGATGTAAAAACTATTATGAGTGACAAGGGATCAGCATTGATGGGAATTGGTATGGCAAGTGGAGAAAATAGAGCAGTAGATGCGGCTAAAGCAGCTATTTCTAGTCCTTTATTAGAACTTTCTATTGAAGGAGCTCGTGGTATTTTGTTTAGTATTACTGGTGGAAGTAATCTTGGTATGCAAGAAGTTGCTGAAGCTGCCGAATTAATCACTAGTTCTGCTGATGATAATGCTAAGGTGATTTTTGGAGCAGTTATTGATGAATCGATGGGAGATGAAATTCGTATTACGGTTATTGCAACTGGTTTTGAAGACAGAGAACGTCAGGCTCGCATTGCTCGGGAAGTGGATGATGTTGTTGGTGGTGCAAAGAAAAAAACATTTTATTCTAGCAGTTTGTTTACCAAAAAACGAGGTGGAAGTTCTTCATCTTCAACATCTCAGGAGGCAGAACCAGAACAGTCTGAGCCAGAAGAAATGAAAAAAACAGAATCATCATCATTACCATCATTTAATAAAAAATCATTATTTACCTCTTCTTCAATTAATCCTAAAAAATCTCTTTCATCTTCTTCATCTTCTTCATTTTCTTCTTCTCAAAAAACAGCATCTCCTATTTCGTCTGTGTCTGATACCATGAGTTCACGTAGTATGATTGATGACGACGATGATGATGTGGAAGAAGATCTTGAAATCCCTGCCTTTATTCGAAAGAAAATGGGAATGTAGGAAAGACGTATTTCTCTTGTTTTATTTTTTCAACGCATCTTCTAATTATCGGGTATGTATTGTCCTGTCTGTTCATCAAAAGCTACTCGAGTGGTGGATACTCGTCTTGCTTCTGATACCATGATTGTGAGACGGCGTCGTGAATGTGAAAAATGTCATTATCGTTTTTCAACGAAGGAAGTGCTTGAGCTCCCAGATATCACCGTGGTAAAATATGATGGTGGGCGAGAATCATATAATAGAGACAAATTGCAACAAGGTATTTTACATTCGCTGGTAAAACGACAATATACAAAAGATAAATTTGATCAATTAATTTTTTCTATTGAACGAGATTTGCGAAAAAAGAAACGACGAGAAGTTACCTCAAAAGAAATTGGTGAAATTGTTATGAAGCATTTACGTCGTTTTGATAAGGTTGCGTATATTCGATTTGCTTCTATTTATCGTGCGTTTGAAGATGTTGATACGTTTGAAAAAGAAGTCCGTGCACTTACACGAAAAAAACAAGGTTAATCATCATAACAGTTGTATGCCATCAACACTTTCTCTTGAAGAAGATAAAAAAACAGAAGTACAAGGAAAAAAGAAAATAAAACATCAAAACATGCCGAAAGAGGAGGAACTATTCTCTGTTGATCCTTCCCATTTTTCATCAAAAGGTATTGCTCTTTTGGAGGATATTTATGAGCAAAATAAAAAAATAAAACATCGGCTTGCTTGGATGGTGTTTGGGTCGTATATCCGGTTATTTTTTATTGTGGTTCCGCTTGTATTAAGTATTATTTTTTTACCACCGTTGCTTAAGCAATTTATGGGGCAATATTCTTCTATATTTACTTCTTCTGATTTAGGAGGAACATTGTCTCCTTCAGACAAGAAACCAAGTGTTGTTGATTTGTTGTCTTCATTTTCTCCTGAAGAATTGGATGCACTTAAAAAACAATATTTGTCACAGTAAGTATATCTGTTTCATTAATTTGCTTAACAGGTATATAAAAATGGTGTCTGTTGGGCTGTGTGGTGGTGTATGAGGAGGTTGTTTGCTCTGAAGGGACGTATTATGGGGAATGGTATTGAATAAAAGATTAATTTATTGCAACAAGAAGGAGTGTCTATTCATGGAGATAAAATTGATTTGTCTCGTTATCGTTATCAGGTATGATGAAAAGAACAAAAATTGTGGCTACTCTTGGCCCTGCTTCTGAATCAAAAGACGTAATTACTCAATTAGTGCAGGCGGGAGTAAATGTGTTTCGATTAAATTTTTCTCATGGAACGTATGAAAATCATGCCATGTTGATTTCTCGTGTGCGGGAAGTCGCTGAAGAATTGGCTGTACCAATTGCTATTTTGCAAGATTTGCAAGGTCCTAAGATTCGTGTGGGATTGGTACCAGATGAAGGAATTGTATTAACACAAGGCACAACTGTTGTTTTTGATACGTCACTAGATACGTTTACTGATAATGCTATTCCTATTGATTATCATGAATTGCATACGTTTTTGAAACCGGGGGAGCGATTATTTCTTAATGATGGAAAGTCTGAAGTACATATTGTTTCTGTGGAAGGAACGCGTATTACTGCCGATGTTGTTGTTGGTGGAACTATTTTATCTCACAAAGGAATTAATGTGCCAGATTCGACACTTGATGTACGTGTGCTTACTGATAAAGATAAAAAGGATGCAAAGTTTGGTGTTGAAATGGGTGTTGATTTGATGGCGTTGTCGTTTGTGATGAAGCCTGAAGATATTATTGATCTTCGTCATCATCTTAAAGCATGTGAACAGGAACTTGTTCTTGAAGTTACGGAGCCCATTCGGATTATTGCCAAAATTGAGCGGCAAGAAGCTGTGGATGGCATTGAAGGAATTTTGGATGTTGTTGATGGTATTATGGTGGCGAGAGGAGATTTGGGTATTGAAATTCCTGCACAAGAAGTTCCGTTAGTACAAAAACGACTTATTGATGCGGCAATGGCGCATGCTAAACCAGTTATTGTTGCTACACAAATGCTTGATTCGATGCAACATAATCCTCGTCCAACACGAGCTGAGGTTTCTGATGTTGCAAACGCGGTTATTGATCACACTGATGCGGTGATGCTTTCTAATGAAACGGCTATGGGGGAATATCCTGTGGTTGTGGTAGAAACAATGCGTGATATTATTGTTGAGACAGAAGCCTCTCATTATGATGATTTGCCTATGAGAGATTATAAAACAGGAAAAGAAAATATTGATGTTACTATTACCCAATTATCTCGGGTGATGTCTGAAGATATTCATGCAAAAGTTATCCTTGTTGCTTCTTTATCTGGAGGAACTGGTCGATTGATCAGCCGTCATCGTCCGGAGCTTCCTGTTGCTGTTGCAACCAGTAGTGAACGGGTGTGTCGGCAGCTTGCGTTATCTTGGGGGGTACTTCCATTTATGTTGCCAACGTGTCGTTCTATTGAAGAATTGGTTGAACGATCTATTGTTGCGTTGAAAAGAAAAAATATTGTTTCATCTCAGGATAATATTGTTGTGGTTGCTGGTGAGCCCGTCGGACATGCTGGGCATGTAAATTTACTTGAAGTACGTGTTGTGGAATAATAGTGTTGGTAGTTTCCTTATTTTTTTGATGTAGATGTGTTATGTCGATTTTTTCTTCATTTTTTGAATCACGATTTTTATCGCTTCGAATGATGTTACTTGTTGTCGTCGCGAGTTTTTCGGTGATGTTTGTTGGTTTTGTCACGTTTCGGGATGTTTTTTCGTCTCCATCTCTTGCTGTTGGATTACCTGCGCATTGTCAGGAAGCCCTTGGTTTTGACACTGTTGTTTGTTCTCTTAATACCGATGTTTCTTCAAT
>CAZEYK010000061.1:4808-5616 GCA_964516055.1 uncultured Gammaproteobacteria bacterium | reverse complement strand
GACCAGGCCGATGTCCTTTGCGCTTCCGAAAGTGAAGCGCGGCGTGGGCTCGGGCACGGGCTCGGGCATAGGATCTGGTGTGCGCCTAACCCGGAAGAACGGATCTTCCGGAGTTGGCGCACGGAAGTAGACGTTGTCCTCCTCCGGCTCGGACGTCGGCTTGTCATCGATCCCCAAGGGGATCTCGACATTTCGGAGAGTTTCGTCCTCACTGACCACCATCGGAGTAGGATCGTGACGGATGGGTACAGGACGCGATTGCGTCACCTCGTCGCCAAGTCCTGCCTCACTGAGGAGATCCTTGGCGCTGATGACGAGGAGGGTATCCCGAGTATGAACTTCTTCTTCCACGGAATGCCCACGGGTGGGCATTCCTCCGCTCGTGTCGCGGGAGACTGCGAGCATCTCGCCCGAACGGGCGAGTTCCACAATCTCCGACGACGGGGGGTTGACGGCGAGCACCTCATCCCGCCGCTTGTTGGCGGCGGAGAGGATGAAGTCGATGGCGTCGTCCTTGTTGGTAGGGGTGTACCCCTCGTCGAGACCGTTCACCATCATGAGAATGGTGTTGTCATCGATGTAATCGAAATCCTGCCGCTCCAGCACAGGGAGAGGAGGGCTCTTCTTCTCGAAGATCACGGCGATCGTGATCATGATGAAGACGAGAGCGTCGGTGAAAATCGCCTCGAGGCCGAGATCCTCACTGAGATGGCGAACCACCTTAGCCCTCTCCGGACCGTCGACGACGGCCCGGACATCATCGCGGGGGCTGATGGTGGTGAGGTAGGTGATGGTGGGGGTGCGGTCG
>CAZEYK010000061.1:0-4798 GCA_964516055.1 uncultured Gammaproteobacteria bacterium | reverse complement strand
TTGGTGGTCATGTTCTTGCCCTCTTTTGTGCTGGGGTTATTGGTCATTACAACCAGAACTCTGCGTGTAGCTCTGTGGCTTTCACGCGGATATTTGTGGTTTATTTTTAGACCGCAAACACCCGCATGAAAGCGGGATGTAAAGAACATATGCCATCCAATATGACACATTTGTGTCCACTATGACATAACGGTGGAATGTATCTTTTTTTTGCTCTGTTGTCAAGAGGAATACTCAGTTCAAACAAACAACTTACTTGTCTCCACAGCTCCCCGGAAGATGAAACTTCGTGCCATGACCCAATAATAAAAAATCCTGCTGTTTGCAGGATTTTTTTGCTTATTTTAGATTATTTCTTCTCTTCAGCCATTTTTGGCTTTTCTTCCTTTTGAGATTCAACTTTCTTGCTTTCTTGTTTTTTTACCGTAGGAGTTCCTTTCTTCTTCACTTCTCTGAGTTTTTTCTTGTGATCTCTGAGGAAGAAGCCTTTTGCGCGATTTACCCGCATTTGTCGGACAAGTTCAATTTTTTCTACTACCGGGGAATGTACTGGGAAGATTTTTTCTACCCCAAACCCTTTGGACATTTTTCGTACGGTAATGGTAGAACTTGGCCCATTTCCGTGTTTTACGGCGATAATCATCCCTTCATAGAGTTGAATACGCTCTTTTTCTTCACCTTTGGCATTTTTTTCCCGAATTTTTTGGTGAACTTTTATAATCATTCCTGATTTAAGATTTTGTCTGATGTCTTCTGACATACTACAGTATTATTTAAAGGTGAGAGGTTGGAATTGTCGCTTTTGCCAACATCACGGATAACTATTATATTCCCCAATTAACAGGGAACTTGGTGGAAAAATTTTACTATGGTTGGCGATTTTTGTCAAGAGCACTGAGCATTTTGACTGGCATGTCATCCTGAGCGAAGCAAAGCGGAGTCGAAGGATCTTGCCTTCATTGGAATCAACAAGCCCATTCGACTACACTCCACTAAGCTACGTTTTTCTCAGGATGTGACATTACCTACTGTTGCGTATACCTTATTCTTCTGATATTGCTGTATCATCCATATATCCCCGTACATAGGCATCCACTTTATCTACGGTTTCCTTAAATTTTCCTTCGGCGTTGACAACACTGTAATCGTACGTAGCGGACTGCTCCATTTCTTTTTTGGCAATGTCCATGCGTTCATCAATAATATGTTCATCCAGTCCACCTCGTTTAACTATGCGTTCACGAAGCACATCAAGACTCTCTGGCATGAGAAAAATGGCAAGATGGACGATGCCTGCTTTTTGAATGTTGGCTCGTCCATTTACTTCTATCTGTGAAAATACTATATCGTATGTACGGAGTAATTCTTCCAGAAGCAGTTTGTCTGTACCATAAAAATTTCCTGCGTACTCATTGTATTCCAAAAAATTTTCCTGCGCTTTTTTTTCTAAAAATAATTCCCGAGAAATAAAGTGATAATCAACTCCATGTTCTTCTCCTGGGCGCATTGCTCTGGTAGTGGTGGTGATGAGACGAGTACTTTTTTTGTAGCGTCTCATGAGTGCATTGATGACGGAATTTTTCCCCCCGCCAGAAGGAGATGAAATAATGATGAGTTTTCCTTTTTGCGTAATCATACATTAAGTGAGTGTAGATAAGAATGTTTGTAATGTTTTTGGAAGTGTTGCATGAAATATTTGTTCATTTCCCGCAAGATCAAGAAATGACAAATCTGTGGCATGAAGAAAAATTCTTCCTAATTTTCGATCTCTGTTGGTAATGAGTTTTTTGTTTTTATATAATGTATCCCCCACAACAGGATGACCATACGCAAGCATGTGCACGCGAATTTGGTGTGTTCGTCCGGTATGAATTTGCACACGTAACAATGTGTAATTCACAAATGTTTTTTCCACCCAAAACTCGGTGTCGGCTTCTTTTCCTGGTTGAACCTGTGTTACTTTTTTGAGATCGAGTTTATCTGTATGAGGACGTGATACCATTTTTCCTTGCGTTCCTCTGTCTATGGTAAACGTGATATGTTCGTGTTCTTTGTTTTCAATAATTCCATGAACAAGGACTGTGTAATATTTTTTTACTGTACGATTTTTAAATTGTTCTTTTAGATGAACATACGCATCCTGCGTTTTTGCAATGACGAGTAATCCAGAAGCATCTTTGTCGAGCCGATGAACAATTCCAGGACGAACAGAATTTTCTCCAACGCCTTGAATATGTGGATCATGTGTTACCACCCAATCGGCAAGGGTTACTGGTTCTCCTTTCATGGTGGGGTGCACCAATAGGCCAGCTGGTTTGTGTATAACGAGATACTCATTTGTTTCTCCAATGATTTGTATATTTTCGTAGATTGATTTATCGGGATTATCATCTTTTGCCATATCATCAATGAGTGTGAGGACTTCTCCTTCTTTTACCACGGTGCCTGTTTTAGCGACAATATTCCCCTCGAGTTGTACCCGTCCTGCTTTTATGAGTTTTGCTGCCTGTGATCTGGTGATGCCAAAATAGTCAGCAATGACGTTATCGGCCCGTTGTCCATGATCAATTTGTTTTACCATATGGGTGTTTGTTGGCATATTTTGGGTTTGTTGAGCAAAAAGTAGCCTTAGTGTAGCAAAATCTCTTGAAAAATCAAGGCTTGTCTGGTAAACTCCTACATACAAATGGGTTATCCTCCTATGGATTTTGCTCTACGTAGCAGCTGGACAACTGATTCAACTATGCGTATGCTGGGGAGGAAAAGATATCATCCTGTACAAGATGTCAATGTACGAAATTATTTTGTGACTATTTTGTACCTGTTTACCCATTGATATATTTTTATGTGCCAGTAGCTCAGGGGTTAGAGCACAACGCTTATAACGTTGGGGTCACGGGTTCAATTCCCGTCTGGCGCACAGCAGTACTTTCATCAAGAAGATGATTATCGTACGTTTACTTTTTGTAACGTACAACACGTCACACACTTATCTATTGAAAAGCCATTCGATGTGATAAAAATATTTTAGACCTTTGTGAACAATAATATCCTATGCCACATGGGATATTATTGTTTTTTATGTCCCTATTGTTTATAGATTGAAACATGTTTTTTCTCTTGTGGTATACTTTCTGTATTGAGTATTACTCTTTCATATGACAAAAGCTGAAAAATTATCTTATCTTACCGAACGGGCACAGCATATTATGTATATGTCCAAGGATCCAATTCATGAGGCCTCACATGTTGCTCGTGTTGTGGACCATTGCACGCGTATGAGTATTGAGCTGTCTTTATCTGAAATACAAACGCAGGCGCTTATTTTAGCAGCGTGGTGGCATGATGCATCACGTGTACTTACCAAAAATCCATCCTTTATTATGATGCCACTGGTTGATGATTTATTATCAGCATTATTGTTGTGGCGGGAAACTATTCGTTGTGGGCTATTTGGTTCGGTGGCAGGAATGGCAACACGTATTATTTTTTGTAAAAGTTTTGGTGCGGGACGTATCCTTACCAAAATACTTATGACCAAAAAAAATCAACTGCTCATTGACGCATTAAAAGATGCCGACACCCTTGATTTGTTGCACACGTCCCGGATGGATTCATTGTTAACTATTGCTGAACATTCTGTGTGGTATGAACGTGGATATCGATTTATGGTATGGTGGTTTTTACGAAATAAACAATTATACATGCACACTGTTTTTTCAAGGGAACACATTGTACTGGCAGTTCAGGAATTTCTTGATTGGTTTGAAACACCAGAGGTACTATTGTGGCATATTGATCATTTTGGTGAATCGTGGGTACAAAAAAATAGACAGCATGGAGATAGACTCATTGAACATATTTGTTTATTGCTTCCACAAGATACATCATATTTATAATATTCTTTATGCATTTTTTTCATTCATCAATTCAAAAACTTCAAACACAAACAGAAGCTCGTTTAAAAGAACATACCAGTCCTTCTCTTGATTTTTTTATTCTTATTGGTTTATCATCAGCCATTGTGTCTCTTGGTCTTTTACTTGATAATACCTCCGTTATTATTGGTGGTATGGTAGTGGCGCCGTTGCTCACCCCAATTTTTGGTCTTTCGCTGCGAATTATTTTATTTAGACCACTTGGCATGATGAGTTCTCTTATCTCTATTTTTTTAGGATCACTGTGTGCCATTGTTCTTGCGATGTTTGTTGGATATCTCGTCTTACTTATTGAAGGAAAAGATTTGTTATTAACATCAGAAATTCTTTCTCGTGCAGCACCAAACTTATTGTTTTTCCTTGTTGCATTTTTTAGTGGACTTGCAGGTGCTTATGCGTATGTAAAACCAGAAGTGTTAAGCTCTGTTACAGGGATCGCTATTTCTGTTGCACTGGTTCCACCACTTGCAGTTACTGGTCTTGGTATTGCTATGAATGAACTTAGCATATCAACAGAAAGTTTTATTTTATTTTTGTTAAACTTTGTTGGCATTTGTCTTGGAAGTATTTTTATGTTTTTAATTTTAGGTTTTGGAACAAAAACAACATAAACTTTTTTATTATTTTTTTTAACACGCATGTTGCGTGTTATTTTTTTATAAGTTATTAACAGTTTGTGCATTTGTTTGTGTTAAAAATTTACAAAACATTTTATACTATAGATCAAAGGTCGAAAATATTTTTCCTTGTAAAAAATGTTTCATGTTTTACATAGATGCTTGTCATGTAAAACAACATTCATACGAACCAATAACCTTTGGTGTATACCATGGTTACATCAAAACCAATATTATGAATAT
>CAZEYK010000060.1:0-5721 GCA_964516055.1 uncultured Gammaproteobacteria bacterium | reverse complement strand
AGGAATTCGCTGTGCAAACTCAACCAATCGATGATCAAGAAATGGAACACGCTGTTCAATACCAGCTACCATACTCATCTTATCTGATCGGACAAGTGATTCATCAGTAAGCCACGTTTGGACATCTGTTCGCATAAACTGCGCAGTAAAATTTCCTTCATCTACCGATGAAAAATACGTATCTAAAAAAAAATCGTTCAACACCGTCGTTCTGTTATATGTTGGCAATAAAAAAGATGCAACAAGCGATTCTTTCTGAGCAAAAAAATCAAGATACCTTTCAACCCCAGGAGCCGTATTTATCTTGGTATATAGTCCAGACTTTCTCATTGTTTGAAAAGCCCTCTTGGTAATACCATTATGTCTTAATACACCAGGAACTACTCGCTGAAATCGATCAATAACGTCACTATAATAATATCGTTCATACCCACCAAAAAGTTCATCACTGCCATCACCACCAAGGACAACTTTTACATAATCCGTGGTATATTTTGCAAGAAGCATATTTACCGCCTGAATATGATTTGAAATTGGTTCATCCATATGATACACAGCTTGCTCAAGCGAAGAAAGGACATCTTCCCCAGATAACACCAACTCATGATGCTTCGTCCCAAAATAATGAGCAGTTTTTCTTGCTACCAAAAAATCATTATTATACTTTTCAGACTCAGCTGTTTTTTCAAATCCAACAGAAAATGTATTTACATTACTAGAGTGTTCACTCATTATCCCTGTAATAATACTAGAATCAATTCCCCCACTCAAAAAAACTCCCACCGGCCGATCAGAAATAAGCTGTTTTTTTACACTATCCGTAAGTAAATGCTTCAAAGTATGTTCAATATATTCTCTATCATTCACCATATCAGGGGCGACAGTAAGAGACCAATATGCAGTAATCTGAACATTTTCCCCTTTTACTGTGATAAAATGTCCTGGTTTCAATTTATAAATATGTTTCCAAATAGTGTAAGGAGCAGGAATGTACAACATCCGAAAATACATATTCATGGCGTCATAATCAATCTCTTTATGAATCATTTCATGAGCAAACAATGATTTAATTTCTGAAGAAAAAACAAACTGTCCATTATTATGATAATAATAAAGCGGCTTAATGCCTATCCGGTCTCTCGCAATAAATAATTCTTCCGTTTTTCTATCCAAAATAGCAAACGCAAACATCCCATTAAACTTTTGTAAACATGCAGTCCCCCATTCTTGATATGCATACAAAATAACCTCGGTATCACTTTGTGATCGAAAAGTATACCCTTTATTTAATAATTCATTCTTAATCTCCTGAAAATTATATAATTCACCATTATACACAATGCAATACCGTTTATCTTTCGTAAACATTGGCATATGTCCTAATGGACTCAAATCAATAATAGATAATCGATTATGCCCCAATGACCATTGTTGTGAAACAAAAACACCCTCATCATCTGGACCACGATGGCGGGTAATAGTATTCATTTTTCTTAGTGTCGCTTCTTCCGGTAAATTAAACCCATTAATACCACACATAGAACTATAAAATATCTTCCAAAACATGAATAATCCTCTCCGATGTTTTTCCATCCCAATAATGAATAATTGGCCGTATTTGATCAAAATCAATCTGATGATACGCAGAAATAATTGATTCCTTGCAAACACCACCAATACAATTTGTCCCTTCACTTACTGTCACAGGTCGTTCAGTCTCCGTTCGGAGTGTAAGACAAGGAACCCCCAGATATGTTGTTTCCTCTTGAATTCCACCTGAATCAGTAAGCACTAAATCAGCATACTTTTGATAGCCAACACACTCACTATAGGACAACGGATCCAGCAAGACAAAAATTGCGTTCATTCTCTCCATCAACCCAAATTCCTCAGCACGCTTCTTCGTTCGTGGATGAAGTGGCAGATAAATGGGTTTATCTTTGGAAATTTCTTCAAGAGCATCAAGAATCTCAACAAACACTTCATTTGAATCAACATTCTCCGCACGATGTAACGTACAAAAATAATAGGATTCATCTTGTGGTCTTTTTTGATCTTCAAACTGTGCAAGTGTATCTATCATGAGATTACCAACAAAATAAACCCCTTCACTAATTCCTTCCTTTTTTAAATTTCCAACTCCATCATCACATGTCACAAAAAGATAATCAGACAGTCTATCGGTAACAACTCGATTATGCTCTTCTGGCATTAAATTATTGTATGATCTAAGACCAGCTTCAATGTGACCTAATTTTATATCCAATTTTTTTGCCACTTCTGCGGCAGCACGTGTTGAATGCACATCACCTACAACTAGCACCAAATCCGGCTGTTCATCAACAAAAATATTTTCTAAACCATCCTTAATATCAGCAATCATCATCAATGTATCATCCCGTCTCGGCGCAATCTCAAAGTGAGGTGTAATGCCAAACTCCTCAAAAAAATCAGCAGACATATTTTTGCTAAAATGCTGACCAGTATTCACCAAAAAATATGAAATTCCGTTCTTTTCAAATGCCGTACACAAAGGAGCCACCTTCATAAAATTAGGTCTTGCCCCACCAATAATGGCAATCTTTTTAAACATACTATTACATTCCTTTCTTAATAAACTCTCCCATTTTACTAATCAATGCCGGTAAACTATGCTTATCCTTCACAAGCTGCTGCAAATAATCCCGATTATATTCGTCCCATGCTTTTTCCGTTATAAATTTTGCGATAGCCTCGGGAGTTTCCCCTTTTGGATACACAGGCAACCCAATAGCCTCAGAATTCCCCGGGGTGGTAACAGGATACAATCCAAAAAGCATACACTCCAACATAGTCTTATCTATTGTCTCCGAAGCCATATTTACCATTAATCGATGTTTTCCATATACTTGCTTAAGCGCTTCCATAGGCACTGGACCAATAAACGTCACCCTCTTTTCAAGATGCAAATCCTTTACAAGATCTTGCAACTCTGCATAATAATCCTTTTCAACATCACGTCCATAAATGGTAACCGTATATTCGTCATCCAGATGAAGTAAACTCTTAATTACTAATTCAAATCGCTTTGATCGACAAATTCTATGCACCGTAAGCAACTTTTTATAATCCTGCGGCGTTTCTTCCTTAACACCCTTCAACCAAAAATCAACATCAATCCCATGACCAGTCACAACCTTCTTCCCAGTATGATCATACTGGGGTAAGCTCTGCTTTGTAGCAGCAAACATTCGCTTGCATAACCACCCAGCCAGACGCAGATGCATATGCATCGTATAATGCGTATACCATAAATACATAGGTTTGCGAGTCACAAACCACCACCATCCACCAAGAGTAAAATACTCCGGATTCATGTGAACAAAAACAGCATCATATTTAATGGTAAAAATATATTTAAAAAATCTTAAAATTCGTCCAATTTTCCCGACACCATCTTCCTTTCCCAAAGAATATACAGGAAAAGAATCATCAAAATCTCCTTTTTCAAGACAAATCACTCGAACATCAATCCCCTGTCGAATAAATTCTTTGATCCACAAAATAGTAAATGCCAAATCATCATCATTACTATGAATCTTTTGCGTAATAAATAATAATGTCTTCACATCCTTCATACTACTTTATACAAAATACATTATACCCACTGGTCTGCTTGCTCTTATGCTTTCCAATTTTTCGATCAATCCAATCAAACAAAGCTGTTCGTTTAGAAAAAAATGGAAATAAATTCATAGCCGTAGACACTGCTCCACGAACATTGCAAAATTCAACCGTCTTAAATTCTCGAGTCATGTATTCAAGACCATCATACGTAAAACGATAAAAATCTTTATAATATCCTTTCATCGGATGATAATAAAAAAGAAATGGCACATAAATAAAACACATACCCCCTGGCTTTAATACCCGATACATTTCTTCTGTAGCTTTTATTGGATTTTCTACATGTTCCAAAATAGCAATACACACAATGGCATCAATAGAATTATCTTCAAATGGAAGTTCGTGAATATCCCCCACAATGTCAGGATGATAATCGGCAACTTTATCAAGAATCTTATACTCAGTGCCAGTATCTTTGATAAATGGCATAATCCAATCTCGAGAATGTTCTTTGCGATTATTTTTTGTTTCATCAATCCGAAGACCACCGCCAATATCAATGACCGTCTTATTCTTACGACATATAGTTTTTATCTTTTCTTCAAAAAAAGTATCCCAATGATTATGTACGCTCATACAATATTTTTCCAAGCATTAACATATAAAAACAATATTTCAGCTTTAGTAGGCAATGTTTGCACAGTCTTTTTAATGTCCCCCGCTACTGAATTATAAAACATCGTGTCCATCATAACACGCTTCATTGCCTCAACCAAAGCCTCCTGGTCACCAACAGGAATAACAACACCGTTCTTCCCATTATGAATAACCTCCCCAGCCATACCAACATCCGTCATAATAGAAGGCACTCCATAACTTCCTGCTTCAAGAATAACTCTTCCCCACCCCTCGCTATCAGAGGTAAGCAAAAGACAGTCAGATTTTGCATACAAATCTGCTAATTGAACAGCATCTTTCCAGCCCACAAAATGCACTATATCCAATAGATTCAATTCCCTCGTACGTGTTTCAAGTGATATTCTTTCTTCCCCATCACCCACAATAATCAATTGAAATATATGTCCTGAGGCTTTCAACGTTGCTGCAACAGACAACTGCATTAAAATACGCTTTACCCATACAAGCCGCGCCACAGTAATAAACGTAAACACCTCTGATGATTTTTTCTCACCTAACCGTACATCAGTATACACAGAAACAACGGTAATACGCTGTTCAGAAACACCACACGCCATAACATCCTTTTTCATTCGTTCACTCACTACACGAACACCGGTAGCTCGTTTCAAAACAACACGCCGTATCAACCGTTTTAAGACTCCTATCTGTTCCCATCCATGTACCTGTACTTCAAGAGGAATCTGAAATTGCCGAGATAACACAAGACCAAGTATTCCCAAAAAATACGGATCCTGAACCGTAATCACGTCATATCCCTCATCTCGCAAAATAAGACGACGAGCAACAAAGTACAATAAAAAAAACTGAATAGGCCGCGCCGTCCCCCCACTCCCATACGCACGAACACCCTCCGCAAGCAATATTTTATCTTGTTGAAAAAAAGGAATCACAATAGTATACCGATCAACAATGTCACCAAACCACGCCATTCGTTTTGCAACAGCGGAGGCTTTGTCCATGATTTTTTTATCCAAACTCAAATTTAAAATCTTCATACAATATCAAAAAAAATAGCCAACGTTTTTTCAGCAGCATCAGCAAACGTTTCCTGATAATCCAATTTTTTTACCTTGTAACAAATAGCGGTATAGCCATTGTTGGTCATAAATCGTTGCAAAACCATTGCCATATCTTCTACCGATCGTGGATCAAATGCCTCAACATGTTCCAATACCCAATCATAACCAATTTCTTTTGACGTAATAAATGGGACGCCAACGTACAGGCAATCAAGCAATGTATTTGGACTAATATCCGTAAGACTTGGAAAAACTACTCCGTATGCCACCGCCATCATTTGCCACAATTCATCGCGAGACACACGATCACGAAATACCACGGAATCAATTCCCTTCGCACGCTCTTCAAGAGAAGCACGTAAATCTCCATTCCCCACAATAACGAGGCGAAAAT
>CAZEYK010000059.1:0-5865 GCA_964516055.1 uncultured Gammaproteobacteria bacterium | reverse complement strand
CCAAGATCGAGGCTGGCTCTACTCCCAACCCCACTATTGATACAGTCAAAAAAATCGCGGACGCTCTTGGTGTTTCGCTTGATGATTTAATGAAATAAAATTATATGCAATCCGAACAAATCCGTTCAACATTCCTAGAATTTTTTAAAAAGCGTGGTCATCTTATCATTCCTTCCGCGCCACTTGTACCAGAAAATGATCCTTCAGTACTTTTTAATACCGCCGGCATGCAACCGCTCGTGCCGTACCTTATGGGGAATCCACACCCCGCAGGGGCAAAACGTATTGTCAATGTGCAAAAGTGCGTGCGCACCAATGACATAGAAGAAGTCGGCGACAATACCCATCTTACATTTTTCGAAATGTTAGGGAATTGGTCACTCGGCGATTATTTCAAAAAAGAAGCACTCACCTGGAGTTTTGATTTACTCACCTCTAAAGAGGATGGTTTCGGCCTCGACCCGCGACGTCTTTACGTTACCGTTTTTGAAGGTAATGAAAATGCACCGCGCGACGAAGAGGCATACGGGATTTGGAAAGGTATATTCGAAGGGGCTGGTTTGGATCCGGAAAATCGTATCTTCTTTTTGGGTGCAAAAAGCAATTGGTGGAGTCCTGGTGACAACGGACCGTGCGGCCCCGACAGTGAAATGTTTTACGATGTGAGTGGTACGCATATTGATGGCCTCACGAAGGAGGGTTTTTTGGTCGCCGATGAGAAGCAAGAAGTCATCGAGATTTGGAATGACGTCTTTATGGAATACGAGAAAAAAGACGGCAAAGTAATCGGTAAACTAGCTACAAAAAATGTCGATACCGGTTCGGGTCTCGAGCGTGTTACCTGTGTGGTGCAGGGCAAGCGCAGTGTGTATGACACTGACCTGTTTATTCCGCTCATCGAAAAAATTTCCGAACTCTCAACGAAAGACGATCAGCATGCAAAGCGTATCGTCGCGGAGCATATACGTTCATCTTCTTTCCTCATCACCGACGGCGTCGCGCCGAGTAATACCGATCAAGGGTACATACTTCGCCGCCTTATACGTCGTGCAGTACGCTATGCCGATCAACTTGGGATGCCGGAACAATCATTGAAGGCTGTGATAGAAATTATCATAACCAAATACGGTACGGCATATCCATCGGTGCTAGAGAAAAAAGATACGATATTGCGCGAAATTAGCCAAGAAGAAGAAAAGTTCCGCAAAACACTCGTACATGGCATTAAAGAATTTGAAAAACTTAGAGGAAGCTCGGTGAATGGCCGTGATGCGTTTACTCTTTTTTCGACCTACGGGTTTCCGATTGAAATGACGCAAGAACTTGCCAAAGAAAAAGGCATGATGGTTGATCTTGAAGCATTTGCACTTGAGATGGATAAGCATCAAGAACTTTCTCGTACCAGCTCCGCCGGAAAATTTAAAGGCGGACTTGCCAATATGAACGAAAAAACAACGATGCTCCATACGGTTACGCACCTCATGCTTGCTGCACTGCGCAAGTATCTCGGTGTCGAGGTGCATCAAGCTGGTTCGAATATTACCGAAGAAAGGACACGGTTTGATTTTATTTATCCAAAAAAAGTGGAAAGAGAGACGCTTAATAAGGTGGAAATGTATGTCAACGAGGCCATCAGCAAGAATTGTGATGTAATGATAGAAATCATGAAAAAAGAAGATGCGATGAGCGCTGGAGTAGAGGGAAGTTTTTGGGAGAAATATCCTGATAAAGTTACTGTGTATACAGTGAAATGTAGTGACGGTACGGTATATTCACAAGAACTTTGTGGAGGTCCACATGTTGCTAATACCGGAAATATTAAAGGATCGTTTAAAATTATAAAAGAAGAAGCGTCGTCTGCTGGAATTCGACGTATTAAGGGAATTTTAGAGCCTCAATCTTAATTACATAAAATTAATTATGAACAAACAAAAAATAATCTTTATCTTCGTAGGAATAATTGTTTTAGGAAGTCTTTCCTTAATATTGTTGAGAGATAGAAGCTCGACGGATTCTGTCGCGACAAATTTAACACAGATACGCATCGGTTGGCAGACACCGTGGGCTACACAAGGTCAATTGACTCAAATTTTAAAACATACCGATATATTGAAGAATAACAATATCGCAGCAGATTTTAAAGGATTTAGTTATGGCGGACCGTTAAACGAGGCAGCCCTTGCAAATGAAGTAGACATTATCTTCACAGCCGATCAACCTGCCGCCACTCTACTGGCAAAAGAAGATGATAAGTGGATTATTATTGGAAGGCTTATGTATAACCGTGTTTCTCTTTATGTGCCGCCCATGTCTTCTATAAATTCAGTAGCTGATTTGAAGGGAAAGACTGTAGCGATGCCTTTTGGGGCCGCAGCACAACGCATGGCACTTAAAGCTGAACAAGATGCAGGGCTCAACCCCAAAATTGATGTAAATAACATTAATCTTGGCATTTATGAGCAGAGCGATCTCGTGCGTGATCCTAATGCTAAAACCTGGGGAAACATTGATGCAATGGCTGGGTTTGATCCCACGCCGGCAATTTTTGAAGAAAAAGGCTTGGTTAGAAATTTAAAGGTAGATAAGGTTGTCTCTGTGATTTTGGTTTCAAATAATCTTATTGAGCGTGACCCCGCATCAGTCAGCCGCTTCCTTAAAACATTTAACGATGCATATGATTATTACAGAAACAATATCTCACAAGCCGATTCATGGTTTGTTGCAGAGTCAGGGCTTGATATCACGCCACGCGCGTTAGAGATAGCGGCAGATATAGAACCAAATCTTAAGGTGGCTTCAAAAGATGAAATTCGCATTGGTTTTAACGATGAAGATTATAAGATAATGCAAGAAGCGGCCGATTTTATCTTTGATCAAGGATTAGTAAAGAAACGAGTAATTATGAAAGATCATATAAATACTTCTCTTTTAGAGGAGGCGCTTAAATAATCACGTTATGAAAAAGAATCTTATTTTTGTTTCACTAGATACCGTACGGGCAGATGTCGCGTACAGTGGGAAATTTAAAGCAATAGAAAATCTAAGAAGTGAAGGAGTTACATTTTTAAACACTATCTCATCATCCCCGCTTACACCAGTCAGTCACGCCACTGTTTTTACAGGACTACAACCATTTAATCATGGGGTGCGACACCTCTTTAAAGAGAAAATCAGTGAAAACGCCCCTACTCTTGCTGAAATTTTGAAATCAGAGGGCTATAAGACAGGGGCTGTCGTGTCATGTCCCGGTATGAATAAGTGGTACGGATTTTCTCGCGGATTTGACCATTACGATGATGAGATACCACTTTTGGCTGATGGAAGTGATCCTCTCCAAACAGTGGATGTGAAAAAACGTGGAACCGCATTGAAACGTGCGGAGGTTGTAGCGGAAAGAGCTATCAAATGGGTCTCTGAAAATAAGGATGTTGACCCATTCTTTTTATTCATCCATTTTTTCGATGCACATTGGCCATATGAAGCTCCACAAAAGTTTGGAGGGGATAATATGTATGAGGAAGAGGTCGCCTACTCGGATCACTATCTTGGTAAGTTTCTAACGACGATGGAAGAAATGAATGTGCTGGAAAACACAACAATCGTTTGTTTTTCTGATCACGGAGAAGATCTCGACGGTCTGTACCCCAATGATAAAGGCGGTGAGAAACTCGGACATCCTGAAGAATTAGGGCATGGATGTTTACTTTATGATCAGACACAAAAGGTTATACTCATCATTAAAGATAAAACACTTCCTAATAATTGCGATATTCCTGATCAAGTTAGATTAGTTGATGTTATGCCAACAACACTTAAGTTACTCGGCATCCAAAAAAATATATCGTTTGATGGGGTCTCTTTATTGCCAATACTTAGTGGTGAAAAATTAAATCTTCCTGCGTATTCTGAGACTTACTATCCAGAGGAGCAAACAGTTGCAACTGGAGGGAAATTTGCCGAGGCATGCAACAAAAAGTCGATACGGATTAAAAATTCCGAAAAGATTATCACTCATCTTAATTCTGATTACATTGAGATTTATGACTTAAAACAAGATCCTAATGAGATAAAAAATCTCTTAAAAAATTATGAGTAAAAAAATTGATCATGTTGTTCTGATATCTCTAGATAACCTCAGGGGTGATAGTTTTGGTCCCGATAAATATAAGTATTTACCCGCAAATATTCGGGAGAATTTAAGGAGTAGGAGCCAGCTGATGGAAGAGCTGTCCGCAGAAGGTTTGAATTTCAGAAATTGTTTTAGCGCAGCTCCTTTTACCACAGCGTCTCATGCATCCATATTTACTGGATTCCTACCTCTCCACCATGGTGTATTTGAGTATTTTAACTCAGACATAAAGAAAAAGACATTGTTTGAATATGCCCAAGGAGAAGGATATAAAACTATTTTTCAGACAGATTTTCCCATTATTCTTGGTGAACCAATTGGTTTTACGCGAGGAATTGACAAATATTATATTGAAGATGAATATGCTGCGCTTGAAGAATTGAGGTCAAATATTCATTCAAGAACCGTCTCTTTTTTCCACTTCGGGGGCATTCACTATCCATATGGCTTTCATACTTTGAAATTTGGTGGAGATGATTATAGAAAAAAAGTTCAAAATCTTGAAAAAGAGTTAGATATAGATAAGAACAAACTTCCGAAAGACCAATTTGATGAAGCAGATCGTATGGGAGAGGACAAAGATTTGCTTTTTAGGTATAAAAGAATCGTCGAGCATCTTTATGCACAAAAAAACTTTAAACGATTAACGGAGCTTTATTTTGAGGGCGTGGATTATTTTCTAGAGCATCGCTTTCGTCAGTTTGTGGTTGAGTTACGCAAAGTGCTAAAGGATTCCAGTCATTTAATTGTGTTGTTCGGTGACCATGGTGAAGATTGGTCTGATGAGAGCAAGGGTCACTATAAATCGTTAACACCAGGTGTTTTGCATGTGCCATTGATTATCATGGGAAGCAATATTGTACCCGGTGTTGTTGAAAGTAATGTGCGCACAATAGATATTGCACCAACAATATTAAATACACTTGGCATAGAAATCACAGACGCAATGGACGGAGTTATCATGGATATTCAGAACCCTTTTGAGATTGAAAAAAATGAAATGGCGAGCATTGCCCAAATATGGCTCGGTGTTGGTAAACAAGAGCTAATTTCGCATATTGATAAGGCTCATAGTAATAAAGGATTTACTGAAAAGATGGAAACAATTAAAAGAGGGGAAAGTATTATTAAAAAGAATTACCAATTAGTAAGAAAGTTTGATAAGCAAGGAAAATTAGAAAGTGAAAAATTGGTTTCATTGTCTGGTGCACCTGTATCCAATGAAATGTTGGCACCACTTCTTAATGAATTGGAAGAATATAATAAAACATCTTTGAATATTGATCGAAAAAATCTAACAGACGATTCAATTAAAGAACAATTAAAATTGTTGGGATATAACATCTAACTGTAGATGTAATTTTTGTGAATATGAAAGGCAATCTAAACAACGATATATTAAATAATGCTTATCAGCACAATTTAGAACTGAAGCCATACTCCTTTTTTGATATGGCCCAGAGACTACAGGCTTTTGCTTCAAGTGCTGCATTTGTTGAGAGAGATGTTTTTTCTAAGTATCTTTTGTTTTTGCGAAGGGATTATCTCATTCAGGAAATATGTGCAACGCCACAATCAGATTACACTAAGGCATTGATTGGCATTTTCTCAGTATCTCCTTTTATTGTTAAAGATTTAGTTTCAACAAAAGGGATAAATATTTTTTTGGCACGGGACGCCGCCCGTGACTTCGTTACTGCACAAATGATGAACGTTTTGGGTATCAAAAAAAATGA
>CAZEYK010000058.1:0-5937 GCA_964516055.1 uncultured Gammaproteobacteria bacterium | reverse complement strand
TTGTTTACGCAGGGAAAATGCGAAAAGAGGACATCCTCGCAGACAACGAAGAAGCAAAAGCTGTTCCGCTTCAAGTAGAAAAAGTTTTCAATGGTAAAAAATATCCTCTTGCCGCTCCTGATTGGCGCAATCTCTTAGTGTTTGGTGATAATCTTCAAATTTTAAAAACTTTTTCAAAAAATGAGGATGAGCTTATTAGGGATAAAGTCAAAGGAAAGGTTAAGCTAATCTATATTGATCCACCTTTTGCCACTGAGAGTGATTTTAGCGCGAGTAAAGGACAAAAAGCGTACTCTGATAAAGTAAAAGGTGCAGATTTTGTCGAATTTTTACGCAGACGTCTAATTGTTGCCAAGGAAATCTTGGCTGATGACGGAGTTATCTATGTTCATCTTGATCTTAAGATGATGCATTATATAAAGATTTTAATGGATGAGATTTTCGGGAAGCATAATTTTTTAAATGAGATAACATGGCGTCGAAATGTTGTGCGTGGCAGAAAGGTTGATTCAAAATATTTTCCTTTTAACCGGGATTGTTTGTTAATTTACGAAAAAACGACAGGGTTGTCTTTTTGGAATAACCAAGCTGCGAAAGGTGAAAAATTAATCCCAGAAAACGAGTATAAAGATTACGGCTACAAGAAAGACGAGGGCGGCTATTATGTTGATAGTGCAAGAAATGATTACACGGATCAAAGTGTTATTGATTTACATGAACAAGGCAGAGTATATATCACGCACTCAGGAAAATTAATAATAGATAAAGAAAAAAACAAAGTTTCAACTACCAAAGGGAAAATTAGAATTAAAGCTTATAGAGAAGTGAGGGAGGGTTTTATCGTAGAAGTTAAGCATACAGACAATATCTGGGACGATATAAGTGGAATGGGTACAAATGCAGATACTGACTTTGATTATCCAACACAAAAACCCGAGCTTTTACTAAAAAGAATTATAGAATCTTCAACGAATGATGGCGATATCGTTCTAGACTTTTTTTGCGGATCAGGATCTACTCTTGCCGTAGCTGAAAAGCTTAATCGCCGATGGATTGGTTGCGACATAGGAAAATTATCTATATATACATCTCAAAAAAGGTTGTTAGAAATATCTGAAAGTAAAGAACTTGAAAATTTAAAAAAGGAATACAAAAAACAGGCAAAATCTTTTGCTGTGGTTACTTCTGGTTTATATGATCTTGCTAAAGTGTTTTCACTTCAAAAAGAGGAGTATATTCGCTTCGTAAAAGACTTATTCGAAATCGAAAATTCAAAAAATAGTTCAATTGGAGGTGTAGAAATAGACGGAAAGAAAAAAGGATTTTATGTAAAGATATTTCCCTATTGGGAGCTTGAAGGTGCGAGTGTGGATGAAAAATACCTTGAGGAATTACATAAAAATATTGGTTCAAAAATTGACGGACGGTTTTATATAATCGCACCTGCCAACAATGTAGATTTTATTAGCGATTATCACGAGATTGGTAGCGTTCGGTATTACTTCCTAAAAGTACCGTATCAAATCATCAAAGAACTACATCGAGTACAGTTTAAGAAATTACGACAGCCCCAGAGTAAGAAAAACATCAACGATCTTGATGAGGCGATTGGTTTTCACTTTGTACGCCAACCAGAAGTAAAATCTGAAATAAAGAAAGTAAAAAGCAAGGTTACGTTGCGTATAAAGAAATTCGAATCAGCTTATTCCCAAGATGAAACTGGAGAGAAACTACAAAACTTTGAGAGCTTGGCAATGCTTCTTCTCGATTATAATTATGACGGGGAGCAATTTGTAATGGACGATTATATGTTTGCTGGCGATATAATCAATAAAAATGAGGATACCGATGAGGAAGTAAGAGCCGAGATGTCCAAAAAGAAAAATATAGATGTTGAACTTCCTACTGACAAGTGTGGTAAACAGATCATGGTAATTTATGTTGATATTTACGGTAATGAATTTCGGGAAGTAGTAAAAATACCAAAATAATTATGAAATTTAACGAGGCAGAAAATCTAATAAACGAATATGTAAAGGATATGATTGATTCATGTCCGCATTGTGGAGCAAGAGTACATATTGAAAAATTATGGAACGATAGTCATTCGTATCGAAATGGCGATGTTGAATTCTATGTCATTTTTCGCTGCCGTCCATGTAAGAAATTGATTTTAAAGACACATTTGTTTAAACAAAATGAATATACTAACGACACAAACCTAAAATCTGCTGGCTGGGACGAAACATTTCCGATCTTACTAGACGGCGAGCTAACTAAACAAGATTCTAACGACATACCAGAACGAGTGTTAGCAGATTATAAAGAGGCATTAAAATGCAAATCTATCGGGGCAAACAAAGCAAGCTGTTCAATGTTTCGCCGTGCACTGCAAAGTAGCCTCATAGAACTTGGAGCGGATTCAAAAAAAGATTTAATTGAACAGATTAATTCACTAGACACTTTGCCGAAAGATTTGAAAGATTGGGCTCATCAAATAAGAATTTTAGGCAACTGGGGAGCTCATCCTGATAAAGATAATTTAAAAGATGTTGATGAGGATGACACTTCTGAAGTCCACGACTTTGTCTCAAAATTCTTCGTCTACACATTCATAATGCCAACAAAAGTGGCGACGTCGCGTAAGAGGCGAGAAGAGAGAGCGCAGCTCAAAGAGCAGGATGATAACCAAGAATAATTATGGCAGATATAAAAATTTACAAAACTCAAGATTTGGTACTTAAAGTTAAGCAGAACTATGATCCTGCTAAATTAAATTTGAAACAATGGGTTAATTTCATTGATGTACTTTGTGGGGATCGCGAGTATCAAAAAGAAGCAATTCGTGACACGATTATTTATCTTGCTTCTGGTGAATATAGCTCCATTGAGGATTTAGTCGAGGAAAATTGGCGTGGCAATCCTGAACTACACGAGAGGTATCGTGATGTGCGCGAATATCAAAGTAAGTTGCAATTGCCACATAAGTTATCTGGTGTAATTGATTTAGCTACTGGTACTGGTAAAAGTTACGTAATTTATGGCGTAGCACAAATTGCGCTTGGAATTGGGTTGGTTGATAAAGTCGTAGTGTTATGTCCATCGTTAACTATAGAAGCAGGGTTGAAAGAAAAATTTGAGAATCTATCTGGAGACGACAAACTCAAAACGACTTTACCAGAAAGTGCTATCCTGAAAAATCCAAGAATAATTGATGCAAACCAAACAATTAAAAATGGTGATATTGCAGTGGAGAATATACACGCAGTGTATGAGCGAACAGGATCATCAATTGAAGACAGCCTAAAAGGTAGCGGTGAGAGAGTGCTTGTTTTGAATGATGAGGTACACCATGTTTATAATGCTTCTGGAGATAAAGATATTAAAAAATGGAAAGCGTTTTTACTCAATCCCGCCTACAATTTTAAATATATTATTGGACTAACTGGGACGGCTTACATTGAGGACGAGTATTTTAATGATGTTATTTATCGTTATTCAATTCGGCAAGCAGTAGATGACAGGGTTGTAAAGTCTGTTGATTATGTTGCTAAAGATGAAAGCGTTGATAAAGACGAGAAATTGCAAAAAATTTATGACAATCATGATGAGTTTAAGCAAAAGTATCGCCTTATAAAACCACTAACTATTTTGGTTACAAAAGATATTTCCAATGCAAAAAGACTATACGAAGACTTAATCGACTTTTTGGAAGAAAAAGAAAAGTTAAAGCGTTCAGCAGTGCAAAAAAAAGTTTTAATTGTTACTTCCCATAAAGATCACAAGAAAAATCTAGCACAGCTAAAGACTGTTGACGACAAAGACAATCCTGCGGAGTGGATCGTATCTGTTTCTATGCTTACAGAGGGTTGGGATGTAAAAAATGTTTTCCAAATCGTACCGTGGGAGGATAGGGCATTTAATTCAAAACTTCTTATAGCACAGGTGCTCGGGCGCGGTTTGCGTATTCCCGAAGAATACAAATCACCACAACCCAAAGTTCGTGTGTTCAACCATGACGCGTGGAGTCGTAATATACGCGGTCTTATTGATGAAATCCTAGAGATTGAAATGAGACTTGTTAGTGTTCCCCTCGCGTCTGGCGATCGTGTAAAACATCATTTCGATCTTTATACAATTGATTATGAAAAAGAGGAAAAATCTGTTAAGGCTAAACACGACACTAAAGTTTTTGATTATACAAAAAATCTAATCAACCTTGTTTCGCAAGCGGAACAAATTGACAGAGAGACGGAGTATGAGGATTTGGCAGGCATTATCAAACCGAAACATACGATAATACAGAAACGAGTACATTCCGTTGATGATGTCGTACAAAAAGTTGTGGACGCTTTTAAAACTCGTGATTTTGAAGCGCAAGTTAGATTTCCTAAAGGAACTTATGATAAGGAAAATTTACCACCTGCAAACGAAATAAAAGAGATTGTGGTCAAGTCAATGAATAAGGTCGGAATTAAGAGCGGAGTTTTGACAGAGGACAATGCTTTGCGCGTCTTTCAATCATTCCAAACTCTTTTCCGAAAACGAGGATCCACAATCGTTTTTGAACGCAAAGTTAAGAAGCCACACAAAATGAGTACAAAAGACTTAGACCGAGAAAGCTTGGCAGTTGGTGGCGTGCGTCGAGGCGCAACAGTCTTTTATGCAGATACTTTTGAAAAAGAGTGTGATCAAGAACAGCGCGATATCTTAAAAGAAGTTATTGATGATGAAAACTTGCCCCGTAGTGCAAGTAAGGAAGTGAATCATTATTGTTTCAAAACTCCAGTAAGCATTGTTTTAACTAAACAAGAGCCAGAGAGAAAATTTGTTGAGGCGATCACAAATTCTAAAGTATGTGAAAAAATTGAAGCTTGGATAAAATCTCGCGATCAAAATTTTTACAGTATTGAATTTTCATGGCGAAAAGGAGAACATCCGACACAAGGTAATTTTAACCCTGACTTCTTTTTGAAATTTGGAGAAAATATTGTAGTTGTAGAGATCAAGTCTGACGATGATGATTCAGACGAAAATAAAGCAAAATATCGCTGGGCGAAATCACACTTTGAATCACTGAATGAGGAATTGAAGAAAGCCAAGATCAAACAGAAATATTTTTTCCATTTCTTAAGCCCAACAAGCTATGCTGAGTTTACCGAATATTTAATCGACGGGAGACTTTTCAAGGGTGAATTCAGAAGTAAGCTTGAAAGTAAGTTAGAGGGAGAGTAATCGCTTCCGCGCGCACTGGGCGGGTGGGGCAAGCACAATGAGGATTTATCACAAGACAAAGAATTTGGTAAAATCTACTTATGAAACCACGAATAAATGTTCTCACAATCGGCGTAGATGATTTAGAAAAATCAGTTGCGTTTTATCGCGCACTTGGCTTTAAGACTGATGGTATTGTCGGCAAAGAATTTGAGTACGGAGCCGTCGCATTTTTTGACTTGCAAAACGGTCTGAAACTTGCGTTATGGCCGCGTGAAAGCATCGCGCACGATTCCGGTCTGTCTCAAGAACCCAAAAGTGCGACAGAATTTACTATCGGCTATAACATGAACAGCAAAGAGGAAGTGGATGCCGTAATGGCGACTGCGAAACAAGCCAACGCGCACATCGTCAAGCCCGCCACAGATACGTTCTGGGGTGGCTATGCTGGATATTTCCAAGATCCCGACGGTCATGTATGGGAAATTGTTTACAACCCTGCGTTTAAGATTGAGGACTAGTAAGCAAGCACAAGGAGCCACCACGAACGCCGCCGAAGCCACAGAGCGAACACGAAGCAAGCACCGAGCAGGCATCGCGAACGAATGTGAGCGGCCTATGCGAGGTGATTGCGAAGTGTGAGCGGACTCCCGAACTACCACCAAACTCGGAGAGGAAGCGCCTCGCACCGACGCAAACGACGGAAGAAAGGGCGGACAGAAT
>CAZEYK010000057.1:0-5981 GCA_964516055.1 uncultured Gammaproteobacteria bacterium | reverse complement strand
AGAAAAAGTAATTTCCAACGTTTATATAATAATGAGACAGGCGAATGTGACATAAAAAAATACTTATAATGAAATAATAGGTATAGATCCAACAGAAATTGTTTGCACACTTCCTGATCGAACTACCGTTAGTATATGTTTTTCTGATGAGAGAATCAATTGATCACCCGCAGAAAATACTGAAAAATCTTTTCCATCAATAGCAACAACCACATCGCGAGCAAGTAACAATGGATCAGATGAGTGCGTTACCACAAAACCAAATCGTGATTTGGTAAAACCACCAATAGTAACGGCTTCCACAAATGTTCCAGAAACAGGAACGGTATAATATACAATCGTATTTGACTGCAATAATCCTGGCAACACCAAATCAATATAATGAGACGACACAACCCGACGATCTTGACCAATAAACCCAATAAACTGTCCATCACTAGACATCAACGGAGCAGCTGGTTGTGCCAAAATATCGTCAACAAACAAAAATGGAGAAGAAAGAAACGTGGAGAGTGAATCAAACGAAGTGCCAAAGGCTTTTCGATCAAGTGAAACCGTTGTTGATTTCCACAACTCTCCATGTTGAAACAATACTTCTTGACGACTAAAATCAACATCCTTCAAAAAAGAAATAGCTCGAAAATCATCACCAGACCAACGAACAAATAATACTCCGGTAGCATCATCAAACACAGATGAAACAATAGTATGCACCTGTCCCCTACTATCAAGCGCTTGCCAACCTTGCGGATGATGCTCTTTGTATGTCGGATAATACAACGCAGCCCACCCATCAGAGGTAAGCACCACAGCATCGCCAATATATGAATCAAGCGTATATGACGCATCCACAGAAGATGCAGCATGAGCATACACACGCAATAATTTTTCTTTTACCGTAGGTAAAGAAGTTGTACGAGGTGAATCATAAACCGAACCTGCCCTATACACCGAAGGACCAAACACCGCAGCATCTTGAGGGACAACCCAAACAAGGACAACAAGAGATGCAGATACTCCAGAAAGGACGGCAAGTAAGATAATAAGAAGCAACACCGGTAATGTACGGATACGCTCTCGAAGTATTCGGGAACATGACTTAGGAGGAAGATGCGGAGAAACGTCAGACATACAGCGTAGGTATTTATGTGTTACCTAAATAAATAATAAATCACTCTTTTTGATCTGTAATTTTTAACTCAACGGTTTTTATATCTAAATCCACCGAACAATAAACACCAGCATCAGCACGTAAAGAAGCCCATTGATCAACAAAAATTCTCGTTGTTTTTTCCATATAACACCCTGAGTAGACAAATAGAATCGTAAGAATAATTGCAAAATATACCACAACCATGTCAACAAAAATGCAGAAACTAAATACCCAAATGGAAAAAACTGAAATACCCAAAATAACTCAAGCATAATAACCCCAACAAGCAAAAGCCACAACAATAATGATGAGCCTTTCACATCAAAATAAAGCCGCCAAATCAACCCCGTAATAAATACATAAATACACACACCCAAAATACCCCATACCCAAAGCGGAAGCACCGGAAAAAATAATATCAATGCAAATACCGTAGACAAATATGCGTAAGCATCAAACACCAAAAGCATCATAATCATACGACGAATGGGTTTGTAAATATGTTGTTTTTCAGAAGTATGATACTGCGCACTGTAAATAAGAAGAAAAAAAACAACAAAACAACATACCATCAACGCATAAATAATAGATGGTATTTCCAAAAGAATACTCAATCCTACAAATGCACCCCACGTTACATATGAGATGATGCCGATATTATGCTTAACATCAAACAGCCTAATATAAAAAAAATGTACAATACCCAAACAAATAAAAATAAACACCATGATCGAAAAAAATATCGGTACAGACAAAAACCGATGCATACAAAATAATCCAAACGACGTAAAAAATGCCGTTATCAATGCCACACCATATCGTACCAAAAATGACATCATAGTATCTTATGAATCTATCAACGATGAAATAAGTGAAATAACTTCTGTTTGCACAGCTTCAGTGCTCAAGGTGTTTCCTTCTTCACGAAGTGTACGAATCCGAATAGACACAGACAAATGCTTGGAAAGATTCTCCTGTGGAACATGTACGGAAAATAACGTATGTTCAATAGAAGTCAAAGTAAGATCCTCGTCACCACTTTTCAGCTGTGCCACAATATGTGACAATTGCTGTGTATATTCAACCACAATCTCTTCAGGTGTCAATACAACAGGAGTAGTACCAATTTCACGATCTGATTGAATATCAGATGAACGATGAAGAATTTCTGTACTATTGCGAGTGATATACAATACAAGAAAAATAAATGAACTAATAATAAAAAGCGCAATAATACCAAGGGCAATAACCGTCTTGTCTACTCGCGGGTGTCGAGAAAAGAACATACAAGAAATTAACATAAAAGAAGTATCACGCTACATGCGTAAATTCCTCATAGATAAAAGTATAGCTAGTGTACAATAAATGACTACACTTGGCAAAAAAATAAAAAACGGTATACTAGCGAACAAATATGCCAACATACGCAAAAAACAAAAAAGCCCTCTTTGACTATGAAATCCTCGAAAAACTTGAGGCTGGCATTGTGTTATCTGGACAAGAAGTAAAATCCGTCCGCAATGGGCAAATCAATCTCAAAGGAAGCTTCATCACCGAACAAAAAGGAGAAATGTTCCTAACCAACGCACATATCTCAACATACAAATTTGCAGGACCACTTCCCGGATACGACCCAACCAGAAGCAGAAAACTCCTCCTCAAAAAAAAAGAAATCGCTTATTTAACAGGAAAACTCCAAGAAAAAGGATTGACAATAGTACCCATATCTGTGTATACTAAGGGCGCTCATATTAAAATTGAGGTCGGTATTGCCAAAGGAAAGAAAAAATACGACAAGAGAGAAACAATAAAAAAACACGACCAAGACAGAAATGCCCGAATAGAGCTTAAAGGCAGATACTAAACCGCTACAAATGCTCAATTTACAAATTTGCAACAAACCCGTTGGAATTTGGAAATTGGAAATTTGGAAATTAAATACAGGGGATGACAGGCTTCGATAGTCGGTCCCGTTATCTATATATGCCTAGTCGAGGTGGTGTAACCCTCGTAAATATCATACACAAACGATACGTGCAAACGCTATCAGTCGAGTAAAAAGTGCTATTGCTTCTGCATTTAGCGCTCCAATGCTCGCACCTGTTGTAGCCTAATAGTGCCACAACCATCGCGCCTCTGATACTCGATAGGAGTATATCGCGGTGTCAACCCTTATCGAGCGTAGGCTATTGCTGTACTCCTTCATAGCATAGCTGAAAGTCTTGAAAGGATAGCATAGTGTTTTTTGCTGGTACTCCAAGCATTATGCGAATCAACAAACCAGCTATACTAGGTAGAGTATGTATATAACCCGTTCTACACCTGGGTTCAAATCCCAGCATCTCCACAAAAACAAGTTATAAGCCCATAGTTCATAGCCAAAAGGCTGTTTTACTCCTATAAACTATAGGCGCACCAATCTATGCGACGATCAAGAAAAAAACGACCAGATAAGCCACTCATTCCTCGATTTAACAAAAACGAGTATATTAAAGTACCCGAAGTCCGAGTACTAGACACCGATGGGAATAATATAGGGACAATGACCCTAAAAGAAGCAATTGCTCTTGCCAAAGAAAAAGAGATGGACCTGGTAGAAATAAACCCCAAAGCAAATCCCCCTGTCACAAAAATAGTAGAATTCGGAAGCTTCAAGTATCAAAAAGAAAAAGAAGCCAAAAAACAAAAAGCCCGTTCTCATGTGAGCGAAATGAAAGGAATTCGGCTATCCATCAGAATCAGTGACCATGATATGGGAATTCGGCAGAAACAAGCAGAAAAATTTCTCAACCGTGGAGATAAAGTCCGCGTAGAAATCATCCTTCGAGGACGAGAACGAGGAAAAAGTGAATTTGCCTATGAAACCGTTAAAAAATTTGTTGCCATGCTAGAACAAGATTTTTCCCTCCGATACGACCAAGAACCTCAACGCCAAGGAGGAAAAATTACTGCAATTGTAGCAAAAAAATAGTACACAGGGACACTTGACGAAATAATAAACCTCTGATATAATCGTGCACGCATAACCAAAACTATATGCCAAAACTAAAAACTGACAAAGCAATCGCAAAACGACTAAAAATCAAACGATCAAAAAACGGAATGAAGGTCATCAAACGAACTGATGGACAAGATCACTTTAACGGTCGAGAAAGCGGAAAAACACGAAGAAATAAGCGCTCAGATAATACTATAACAAGCGCAATTACAAAGACGATTCGTCGTGCACTGCCATACTCATAAAATAAATCTCACCCAATATTTATCCGCCTTGGGCGGGAACAGTTAATTGTTATATTATGCCAAGAGTAAAACGAGGTATAGGGCATCTTAAAAAAAGAAAAAGCCTATTAAAACGAGTAAAAGGATTCCGAAATGGACGCAAGAATTTGATTAAACTGGCAAAAACTGCAGACATGAAGGCAGGAGCAAACGCATACAGAGATCGAAGACGAAAAAAACGAGGCATGCGTGCTCTCTGGCAAATCCGAATTAACGCTGCAGCAAGAATCGAAGGATTTAGCTACAGCAAATTCATCGGAGCCCTCAAAGAAAAATCTGTTGGACTTGACCGGAAAGTGCTTTCAGAAATAGCAAAAGAACAACCAGAGGTATTCAAACAAATTGTAAAATTTGTAAAATAATCTCCCTCACAATAACAAAAATACCGCATTCTATGTGGTATTTTTTATTCATATATTTTTTGCTACAATAAACACAGTAAATGAAAAACTTATCCACAAACCATATTGACGTTTTTAAACAAATCGTATAATCTTACGTAATTCATTTAAGACCGTTCATATGTCCAGCTAAGGCGGGGGTGCCCCCTCCTTCACCCCTCATGCCTAGGTTGGACATATAAGCGGTTTTTTTACACACAATTATTTCCTTAGCAAAGGAAGTTTTTTTATATATACTACGGATCTATGCTATTCCGTAGCCCCACATCAAACTACAAAAAAAGTAACCGCATACTCGTCATAAAAATGCCGGTATCGCCAACAGCTAAAATACTCACCAAAAAGCTGCTAATGTCCAAAGAGACAGCAATACGCCAACAACTGAGTCAGGACCTCTTAGACGAGCTCACAGACCTTACAAGAATAGATATTGTCAACGTAACAATCTCAGAAAAGAATCAATACCACAAAAAACACAAAGGAAAAACCGTCATGAAGCAATACGGCTATTATAAGCCAAAAGAGCGATATATATACATTCACAACCGTACTGCCGTGAGAGGGCAAATCCTCGCAGCCAAGACCTTTCTAGACACCCTGCTACATGAATGGGTCCACCACTACGATCACCAAAAACTCAAACTCAACTCTATCCACACCGCAGGCTTCTACGCCCGTCTCAAAGATATAAAAACCAGGCTTGGATATTGGGGCTAAACCTAGGGAAACGTCAAATAATAAAACTTGACATGTGGATGGTCATATAGTACTATATTGCTGCTATACATAAGCAAAATAATATGGGAACAAGAAAGAAAAATCACGAATTAGAACGTCCACGAAGAAAAGCTGCTGCGGTCAAACGATCCGAAGCAAAACTTAAGCGTTCAAAAAAAGCAATGACTGCTGGACAAAAACTCCACGCACTCATGCATGAAAGAAAAGACACCCTATCAGTAAAATAATACGATACTGAAAAGAGTCTCAATTTGGATCGGTAGTTCAACTGGTTAGAGCACCGCCCTGTCACGGCGGAAGTTGCGGGTTCGAGTCCCGTCCGGTCCGCAGATTGCAACAAAGCGAGGTAAAAGCCTCGTTTTTTGCTTGTATAGAGCTAAATTTAGTTAGTTCGAGAGTAGCAAAAT
>CAZEYK010000056.1:0-6164 GCA_964516055.1 uncultured Gammaproteobacteria bacterium | reverse complement strand
GTATCGGCATCATGATCAGCGCGATGAGAATGCCAAATAAGAGAACAAAAATACCAGTCAGTATTTTCCCAACTCCTAGTAACTTTAGGCGCATCAATTCTGATGGATAATTCTGAATTTTGACCAGTGTTTTGTTCAGCTCGGCGTTGTCCGGTGCGGCTTCTCGCGTAGCTTTGCTAAGCACAAAATAGTCGGTTTGGAGTTTATGAAATGTTACTTCTTCCTTTCCGACTTTTTGATGCATACCTACACCTTGCCAGGCAAATGCAAGAGCGATGATCATAAGCACCATCATCAGGAGTATGGTAGGCGTCATTTTTTGGGAATTCATATGTATTGAGTATTAGTAAATAAAATATAATGGTTCGACCTTTGTTTATTTGGAATAAACTTATGTGCCTTTAGTGCGATACTTTTTCAATCCTTTCGTAAGCATATCTTGCAACTGACAAAGTGAGGTTGTCTTTTCAATCGTACTCTTATTAAGAGTAATCTTCAAATCTTTTTCGTTTAAGACAAATATCGCGGGCAATGGTGTATCTGCAAATTCAGGATGAATACGGAGGAACACATCTTTATGTTGGAATTATTTTTTATAAGGCAAGGTTTCAAGAAATGTCTGCCATTCTTTTTTCATTCCTGCATTTCCATGCGTTAGTTTGCATAGATTACATTGGCATGTCTCCGGAGAAATAATTTTGTGAACACAGTCCGTGACAGAGGCAAAGAATGTCCCGTCCGCATTGTAGACAAAAAGAAGTGTTGTATTGTCTCTATTCATATGTATTACATCTTAGTTTGTAATTTGTACCCCATTCCAAAACGCCAGATAGCCAGCAATATTTATTGCCGCTTCTTTTGGCTCCGGATAATACCATGCCGCGTTCTCGTTCACTTTTCCGTCAACGACAACATGCGAGTAACTTGCTTTCCCTTTCCATGGGCAGGTCGTATGATAGTCACTTGGTTTGAGATATTCCTTTTTTGTGGATTCCGGAGGAAAATAATGATTTCCTTCCACAACGATTGTGTTGTTGCTTTCTGCAATGATACTGTTATTCCAAATTGCTTTCATATGAATATGTGTAACGCTGAATTGGCTCTTAAAAATTTCCGTGTCCAGCTTGTACCCCGCGCACCTTTTCTGGTCCACGATTGTCATAGCGGCTGATAACATCCTGAATACGATGTTCGTCAACAGCATCATTCTCTATATCAAATGTATCCACTCTGCCCCACGCGACCAGTGAAATATTTCCATCGTTTTGCGAACGCGGTGAAACCACCACGTATTGTCCGGCAAATTTCTTGAGTGTTTCTTTTGCCTCGCTGCTGATTTTTGGATGATATGCTATCCAAATATCACCATGTTCCAAATTGTGTATGACTGTTTCATCAGCAAGAGGTTCATCATAAAATCCGCCTCGAGCCGTTTGTCCATAATGATCCCCGGACGATGGAGGATTTGAATTGTATGATTTACTTTCTTCTCCGACAGCAATGTGGTTTCTTCCTTGATTAAGATATGCGGTACTAAAGTCCTCACCTTGAGGACCAGACATTCGTACTAAGACAATAATTCCGTACACTATCACGCACAGTATTATAAAAGTGATACTGAAGCGCACCATATTCTTTTTTATTTTTTCTCTGCGCATTTGTATCCGTTGTTCTTCTCGTGCTTGTTTTCGCCTTGCTTCTTTGGTTGTGTATTCATTTTTTTCTTTCATATACCTATGATTATGATAATTGCGTGTATCCTGATGTATTAAAAATTGGTCTGCTACCCGCTACGATTTCATCATACATCCATACGGGAATACCAATGTCGGCAACAAAAAGTTTTCCTGACGCTTTTTTTCCTGGCAACGTCTCAAAACACTTTTTGGGCATTGCTAGGGTAAGTGTTGCCTTCGCTTGTATACAAGGTGTAATACATTCCCCGGTATCAGCGTCAACACCGGACGGCATATCATACGCAATAATGGCGCTATTAGCATTATTCATCTGTGTAATGAGCTCGGCATAGATACCTTTCGGCGCTCCGTTTAGATGATATCCGATCAAGGCATCAATAAGGACATCTGCATTGGTAATCATTTTTTCATGTGTGGATTCTTTATTCGAAGCGACAACAATAGTGCAATTCATATCCCGGAGCAGCTTGAGATGATGGAATGGATCCGTCTTCAGATCTTCAGAGGCCAGTATGACTGATACATCGTATCCGTGATTGAGCAGATGTCGTGCTGATGAAAGGCCATCTCCGCCTTTGTTTCCTTTTCCGCACACAACAACGACCTTTTGATCTTTAAAAATTTTGAGATTTTTAAATACGTTTAACATATGCCATCCCGCAAGTTCCATCATTTGACGAATTTCAAGACCATGGCGAACTGCGATCGCATCCAGTTGTTCCATCTCTTCGGCTGTTGCAAAATACATATGACATTTAGTACGTTATACTCCACAAACCCGCCCACGCTCCGATGATATGAACAATGCCGTAGAGCCAAATAATATACGCGAGTACTGAAACGATAGTTACAGCCAAGACGGTGTTCATTACTTCATTGTGTCTTCGCTTTGCCTGGTCAAACGTGCAAATACCTTTCTTTCTGAAAGACAGAATAGTTGCCACAGCCAATACAAGTAGCCAGAGCGCACGAAACCACCATTTGTATTGTCCATACAAAACATCAGCGAGTGAGCCCGCAACCACCGCACTCTCCAGCCCCCCCAAAAAAAAGAACCAATGGAGACACACAACATAAAGATGCGAGTAATACCGGGATGCCAGTGTTTTTGAGCACATCCTTTGAAAAGAATGGTTGTTTCTTATTCATATATGTTATTCTTTTTCAAGAAATTGCTGCTCAAATGTGCTAATATCAAGATAGTTGCTATCAAGCAGATACGTTTGCAGTTGTTTGTCAAGCCCCGTGATAATAAATATACCCACAAGAACGAACAGAATCCCCAATGATTTTTTAAACCATCCGCTTGGATTTGCCGCCCAACGAATTTTTTTGATGACTATCTGCCCTAAATATCCTATCAAGAGCAGCATTACCGAGAGACCTAGCGCATACGCAATCAGATACACGAGTCCAACACCGAATTGTTGTGGCAATACGGTTGCGAGAATGAAAAAATATGTCGGAGAACAGCTGGAAAATACCGGACCAAGTGCAGCGCCAATCACTATATCTCGGACGAATGATGGCTCTTTGTTTATCTGCTTAGCAAGCAGGTCTTTGGAACCACCGGACAATTTCAATCTTGCTGATACAGCATCCCACAATCTCGGAAAAATCATAGTTAATCCGAGAATCATCAAAATTCCTCCGGAAAGAATTGCCCATGTGCTTCGAGGAATATCAATAAGCGCGGTGCTAAATTTTAACGCCAATGTAAAGAGTACTATTGACACAGCAAGAGACGCGGTAATAATAAGCGGGCGAAACACATCCCGTTTTCCATTCTGAAGCGATCCACCGATGATAATAGGAAGTACCGGCAGGATGCAGGGAGCGAGGATGGTGAGCACTCCGGCAAAAAATGAGACAAGTAATAGTGTCATATTATTTGACATGACTTGTGAATGCATCAAGGGTCACATCGCTGCTCCATTTTTTTATCATATTTCCGGCACTATCCACTTGCACAAACGTGTGTTGGGTTGTCACGCCATATTTTTTTCTGAGTTCGAGTTCTGTGTCATAATCAAGCGTCAAAATAGTAAGATCCTCTGGTATCTGATCCTTTTTGGATAAAATATCTTTTTCAAGCACTCGACAACTTGGGCACCACTCAGCTTTGAAAAAAAGTACGACAGCTCCTGAGTCCGCGAATGCCAGTTTGCTTTCATCGTATGGCTCATAACGTCCAGCGGATGATTGATTTGGAGAGTTATTTTGTCCATCTGACTGAGTAACAACAGACGGCCGAGACGTGTTATCTGATGATGTATCAGATTGAATCGTGTTGGAGCAACCTGCTCCAATAAGAAGCAAAGCACCGAGTACCATTGTTCCTAAAAGAAATGTTTTTTTCTTCATAGATAACGTATTATATGAATGTATAATGAATTATTTTGTATTGGTACAATACTTGCTACACATCCTATGTGTTAATAAAAAAAATATTTGAATCACCACTGTGCTCAGTACGACCGTAGTAATTGCGCTCGTTATGCCAAGCGGCATATTACGAATATATGATGCGTACAAAAACCACGCAATCACACTATGCATGCGATGTTTTTATTTTTTCACACACATACATATGTTGCGGATTGTACATAGTACTATATACATTACATGTAAAAATATACTTATTTGTACAACTCAGTTTCTGGATGTACCGCTACCCAACTAAACCAAAAACTTCCAAATGGATTGATGCGTTTCATTTCTCCTGATTCTGTTTTTTCAAACAACCGTACCGCATCCAAATCTGCATCATACTGTGCTACAATTTTTTTTCCTTCAAATGTATCATTTATTTCACTTTTTTCTTTTATACTTGGCGTATAATACGCTTTTGCCTTTCCATTGACAACAATTCCCAAAATAAAATCTTTTTTCTCAAGTCGATTATCTTCTGCGCTTACTTGAAAAAATACATCATCATTTGAATAATAATCTCCATACGGATCATTCCCATAAAACCTTGCAGCTCCAGTATCTTTTGACAATACCTGACCTTCCGGAAATTTCTGTTTCCATTCTCCAAAGGTTGTCACATCAGATGGTAATACTTCCAATTTTTCTCCCGCCATTTCACCTACTATAGATTCCCCAAGTATCTGTGACCAATAACTTTCTGTTTTTCTATCATACATGACCAAATTTGATTCATACAGTTTTCCTGATGTTCCAAACTCGACACGTTCTCCCTGAACCAATGGATCAAATACAATTGCAGTAAAACAAAGCGGACAATATGTCACCAAAACATCTTGTCCGTCAAACGAGTCATTTACAATCTCATGCCAGACAAGAATTTGAAACGGATAAAAACGATCAACACCGTTGAGTGATACGGCAACTCCAGGTTCTGTTTCACTCAAAAAATCATTTCCGACTCCTATAGATATAAATTTCGGATTATCTATGGAAGGAATTCCATCTTTTGGCGGACCGCCGCTGACTATTAGCTCCAAAGGCACCGTATGTTTTACTTCATCATTCGTCTGTAAATTTTCAAGAATACCGGTTTGGGAAAATTGACCTTGCTGATTGTTCGTTTTTGATTGAAGAAAGAAAAATAATATGCCAATACTGAGGACAAGTATAAGAGGAATGAATATTTTGATAGAACGTGTCGTCATACATCACAAGTCATAATACGCTCGGGCGAAAGTTTCCGAGAGAGGGATAAAATTGAATATGCAAGCATGACCACTGCTAACATGCTAAATTCCGCACCATGAAGAGGAAGTACACCAATCAGTGTCCAACTGGCAGACAGACCAATAATGGAAGAAAGAATAACTGACCCACAAGCTCCACATCCCACACCAAGAATACCACTCATGATCCCCACAAACCCGATGGAAGATCCACGAAAAAACTGAGTACGACAACGAAAGTAATACACCAAAAGAGCAATGTTTATACCTGTCAATACAGCGACTATGAGGATAAATACGATTGACGAGCTACTAAGATTTAGTGGAACAGCTCTAAAACTGTCAAAAACAAGCAGAATTCGATCGAATACTGATCCAGCGGGAAGTTGAAAGGATAATGCAACAATGGAACGAATTGCAAGTGCAAAAGAAGCAATAGCAAGAGTGAACGCTACAAAAATCGACAAAATTAAATATGCGGGTTTTTGCAATATTGACAGTATCGTTTTGAATGCTTTATTGTGTGAATTTTTTATATCGGGCATAGATTTATCGGGAAAGCTCAGCGTCAATGGCAGCTTTTATTGTTTGGTACGGCACAGCACCTGAAATAAGTTGTCCATGACCATTTTTGCCAATAATAAATGATCCTGGAGTGCCATTGACCCCTGCTGCCAATCCGGCCTCAGCAACCGTCTGAACGTATTGCGTATATCTTCCGCTCGTCAAACAGTCTGAGAATTTTGTACTGTTTATCCCGATATTTTTTGCAATAGCAGCCAATGATTCATTTGTATAATCACTTGTT
>CAZEYK010000055.1:0-6255 GCA_964516055.1 uncultured Gammaproteobacteria bacterium | reverse complement strand
GTGTGCCGCTTTCGACCACTCAGCCACCTCTCCTTATTCAACGGTTATTTAGCGGTCAGTAATATACCGCATTTTTTTATGTTCGTCAACGATAGTTATTTTTTGCTGAGTATTGGTATTTTTTATACTTTTGGGTATACTGTGTGTATATGAATGATTTTTATCATGCTGCTTTCCATACTCGGTCTATCCCTGTGGAACAGGATGCCATGTGGAAGGAAATGTCTTCAGAAGGTGAGTTGTCTTTAAATGTATATCTCTCTAAAGGAGAGCTTGTTGTGGTTGCACCAATGGCTGGAGCAGATCCGAAAGGATTTTCTTTGTCTATCCGAGATGATTTGCTTACTATAAAAGGAAAGCGAGTGTGTCCTGTTGCTACTCGAAATAAAGAAGAAACGTATTTGGAAGAATCTTTTTGGGGAACGTTTTCTCGAACTGTGGTGTTGCCCATTGATGTAAAAAGTGAATTTGCTAAAGCAGAATATAAATATGGATTATTAACTATTCGGATCCCTATACGAGAGGTGAAAAATACTATTTCTGTCACCATCGTTGATGAATAATATATGAAAGAACAAGTAAAACAAGTTGCCGGGTTTTTTATGGAAAAAAAAGTGCTTTTTTCTTGGCGAAGAATTTGGTTAACGGTTATTGTTATTGTTGCCCTGTTTGGTTTGTTTTTTATTTCTCTTCTTGCGTATGCCAAATCATATGATCAACGAACGCTTCCTGGATTAACAGTAGGCGATGTTCCTGTTGGAGGTTTGGAACGGGGGGAATTAAAAGAATTACTTCAAGAAATGGTAGATAAACTTATTTCTGAGGGAGTTCGATTTACGTTTCGTGGTGATATTGATGATTTAGTTATGTATCCTATTCTGGTTTCTGAAAGTGATTCACTAGAACTTATTGAAACACGAATAGACGATGAAGTAGATTGGTTATTCAATTATGGGAAAGATACTGATATTTTTAGTCGGGCATTTATTGCATTTCGAGCTCGTGTTGATTCACAATCATTATCTTTGCAACATGTTGAGGTTGATACAAAGCGCATTCATGACATTGTTACGGATTATTTGGCTCCTTATGAGGCAAAGCCGGCTGACGCACATATTGTTATTACACAGGTGTCACCAGTAGCATATATCCTTGTTAGTTCTACCGCAGGGATGGTGTTTAATTATGATCATATTATTTCTCAAATCACTTCTCAGTGGTCATCATTGCGTTCTCCTGTTATTGCTATTGATGCTACATATACGGAACCAGAAATTTCTGATACAGATATTATGAACGGTGTGTTGGATCGGTTGGGAAAGGTGTTTGATGGTGGAGAAATTTCATTTACCTATACAGATAGTAGAACGAAACAAGATAGTGAATGGACTATTTCTCCTTCAGACATTGCTGAATGGCTTACTTTTGTTCGGACGGATGATGGCATTGCATTTGGTCTTGATGCCAGTTCTACCATGGCATATATTGAAGAACATATTTCTTCGGTTATTGATGTTGGCCCACAAGATGCTCGATTTGAAATTAATGATGCAGGAAAGGTTGTTGAGTTTCAGGGTTCTCGTCCTGGTATTGGGGTGAATATTGAGCAAACCTATAAGAATATTCAGTCTGTCATTATTGATAGAACGTGGCATGATGAAGGAGTTTCGGTTGTTGTTCCTGTTGTGGTTGAAAAAGTAGAGCCATCACTTAAAACGGGGGATGCTAATGATTTAGGTATTACTGATGTGCTTGGGGTGGGGATCTCTAATTTTGCGGGAAGTCCACGAAATCGTATTGCGAATATTCGAAATGGGGTACAAAAGTTAAATGGTATTTTGGTAAAACCAGGAGAAGTATTTTCTACCATTGAATATACGAAGCCGTATACGGTAGAAGGTGGTTATCTTCCTGAACTTGTTATTAAGGGAGATGAAATTAAACCAGAAATTGGTGGAGGATTATGTCAGATTGGAACAACATTATTTCGAATGGCAATGAATAGTGGTATGGATATTACTGAACGGCGAAATCATTCTCTGGTAGTGAGTTATTATAATGATGCACGCAATAATAAGCCGGGAACAGATGCTACTATTTATGAACCAGCTCCTGATTTTAAATTTAAAAATGATACTGACAATTATATTTTGTTACAAACAGAGATGGATGTGAATACAGGGGAGTTGCGATTTACTCTATGGGGAACGGCTGATGGGCGAGAGGCTTCTTATACAGAACCGGTGGTTCATCGGTGGATTGCTCCAGGAGAAAAGAAAATTGTGGAAACAAAAAAACTTGCGGCAGGAGTTACTGAGTGTCAGCATGCATATACTGGTGCCGAAACTTCATTTACGTATTCCCGAACTTTGTCTGATGGGACAAAAGAAGAGGAAGTCTTTTCTAGTTATTATCGGCCGTTGCCTCAGATTTGTTTAGTTGGAGTAGGGGAGGACGGTGTTGTTGGTTCTGCTGCGGAGGAAATTATATCGAGTGAGGACTCTGCTGCTGTTGTAGAGTCTGGTAACGAGGTTGTTGTTCAGTAATATCACACGAAATAATGAAGTACGGATATATACAAGATAAAGTACAAAAAAATCCCCAATTATGGGATTTTTTTGTTTTTCAGTGAATACAAATGATTTGTATGCAGTGAGAATTGTGATTACGTTTTTCTACCATTGCTTTTTGAGCTTTGGTGAAGAAACGTGGCCAGGGGGGAAAGAGCGGTGGGGAGAGACACGTCAGCTTTCGCTGTTTATTGGTCGATGGGACCATGATATGGAATATTTTTTTGATATTCAACATTATGATTTCATCGACTTTGTTTAATGAACTTCTCTTTGGTAATAAGAGAATGACGTAGCATAGCAAAAATTACTTTTTTTGTCAAGACTGTTTTTGTGTTTTTTTGCTATATTAAGCTAAAAATACAGTTATTTAGCCCTTAGGGGTTGACAAGGGTGACATATTGTGGTATTCTCTCCTATCAGCTTTTCATAAGCTGTTTTATATTGACTGTTTACACACCGCTTAGAATATTATCGCGGTAGAGTGATTGTATCACCAAGTTGTAGCTATCAATAGGACGGATTTATTTTTACGGTACCGATAGATCTGAATAGTGCTCTGAACTTCATGAAATTCAAGGACGTACCATTCTTGGACCCAGAGTATGTATATACTTCTCGCTTGTAAGTATGTATTCCTCTGTAGCCAGACAAGCATGGGGATGTAGTGTGACGCTATTACCGGTTACGACTAGTAATACACGCTACGCTACATCTCATTGGTTACAGCATGGGGCATTGCTCCATAACTTTTCAAATAAAAAAGCCCCTAGCTATATTGCTGGGGCTTTTTGTTTATAACATTTTTTATTTTTTTGTATGCAATATAATATATAACAACATCCGACTATTACGTCGGATGTTGTTATATATTACGTGCTTTGTGTTTTTTGAGTAATTAGCTGATAACTTTGTCGATGAGTCCGTAGTCTACGGCTTCTATTGCCGTCATGAAGTAGTCACGATCAGCATCTTTTTCTACTTTTTCAAATGGTTGGCTGGAGTGTTTGGCAAGAATTTCATTGAGATGTTTTTTCATTTTTACAATGCGTTCGGCATGAATTTGGATGTCACTTGCTTGTCCTTGGGTACCACCGAGTACTTGGTGGATCATGACTTCGCTGTTTGGAAGACAAAATCGTTTTTCGTGTTCTCCTGCTGCAAGAAGTACTGCACCCATGCTGGCGGCAATACCAATACAAATAGTTGAAACATCAGGTTTGATATATTGCATGGTGTCGTAAATAGCCATGCCTGATGTCACAGATCCTCCTGGAGAGTTTATATACAGTTTAATATCTTTGTCAGGATCTTGATTTTCAAGAAAAAGCATTTGGGCAATAACGGTATTTGCTACTGCGTCATCAATAGCACTTCCAAGAAAGATGATCCGATCTTTGAGGAGACGGGAATAAATATCGTAGGCACGTTCGCCGTAGCTTGTTTTTTCTATAACGGTAGGAATGAGATGTTGTGCATGCATATATATGTGTATTTATGTGTTATGTTTTGGTTCGGCAACGCAGGCAAATTGAATATACGTTGTGTCGCTGAGAAAGCCAAAGGTAAGTATATTGATAAGGGTAAATTTCCAAGAGTTTAAGGGGTTTATTCCTTCAAGGGTATGTACTGAGTATCCATGTTGTTCAAACATATCAGCTATACTCTTTTGTGTAAAGAAGCGAAGATGTGTGCTATCAAGGACGCCTTCATCTTCGTATTTCCATTGTTTTTTTACCATGAAATTAAATATGTTTGGGAGGTAACGAACATTTGGAAGAGAACACACAATACGACCCTTGTTTGTGAGTTTATTTTTCAGTGTGCGTATTACGGTGTATGGGTCTTCAAGGTGTTCGAGGATATCATTACAGACGATGCAATCGAAATAGTTATTTGGCAGTGTGGCTATGGATTCTACGACATCACCGTGAATAGTTTTGTGTAGAAATTTTTGTGCTTCTTCTAGGGACGGTTTGTGTCTGTCTATTCCCCATATCTCTGCATTGGTTTTGTCTTTGATTAATACACAAAAGGCTCCTGCCCCACAGCCAAGTTCGAGTACAGTTGCTGTAGTTTTTGGAATATATTTGAGCATTTCTTGACGAGATTGGGTGTAATATTCTTTTCGTTTTGGCATAGTACGATTTAGTATACTACGTTTATTTCTCTTCGGATAGTTTGGTAAAGATGTAGGCAAATGCTTCGTGGTAGGGGACATCAATGGTAAATCCGGCAGCTTTTTTGTGTCCACCTCCTCCAAAGAGCATGGACATTGCGCCAACATCAACGTTGTCGTGTGTGGTGCGGAAGCTTCCTTTTGTTTTTCCATCGGGGAGTTCTTTTAGTATTAATCCGGCTTTTCCATCTCCAATGGTGTTGAGAAAATTGGCAAGTCCTTCGGCTTCTGATTCGTTTACGTTGTGTTCTTGTAGATCATCTTGGGTGATATACGTGTATACAATATCAAGATCCTCATGTTTTTTGAGTCGTGAGAGTACTGTCCCCCATAGTTTGAGCGCTTTGATTGATTTGTCTTGAAATACCCATCCACGGATAAGATTTAAATTTCCTCCGTGGCTAATAAGATCACTGGAAATAGAAAATGAGGTAATGGATGTTGCTGCATTGGTGAAGTTGTCGGTGTCGGTAATAAGTCCTGTTAGGAGACATGTGGCAATTTCACTTGTGATGGTGATGTCGTTATATTTGAAAAAGTGATATAAGATTTCTGTGGTTGATGATGCTGAAGTATTTACCAAATTGAGATCGCCAAATAGTTCATTTGTGGGGTGGTGATCTATATTAATAATTTTTAGTCGAGAACGATGTTTTGCAATGTCGTCAGCAATTCCGGCATATCGGAGATCTCCAGAATCAAATACGATTACTAAATCATAGGAAGGATCATCCCAAATACGTTTGTCATTGGTGATATATTCAAGGTGGGGAAGATAGTTTAATCGATCAGAAATAGGGCTACTGCAAAATGCGGTATGTGGTTTTTCTATACTCCGTAAAAATTGCATGAATGAGGCTACGCTCCCGAGTGCATCGCCGTCTGGGTTTTTATGAGGCACCAACAATATCCGCCGAGATTTTTGAATGGCGTTGAAAATTTGTTTGGCAATTCTGTGTGGCATATGGATATATACGATTTTTCAGGGTGGACATGCTTAACGAGGAGTATAGATGTCATCTGATACTATGTTAAGGATAGTACAGTATACGGGAGTTGATTGGGGCTGTCAAGGATGGTATACTGGTCTCATTCATATTATTTTTGAGCAGCATTGACATGTATTTAAAACGGATGGAAATTCAGGGATTTAAATCTTTTGCAACCGCAACAACGATTGATTTTTTGCCGCCACAACATGGAAAACATACGATTACCGCAATTGTTGGTCCTAATGGGAGTGGTAAGTCAAATGTTTCCGATGCTATCCGATGGGTTATGGGAGAGCAACGGATGAAGCATCTTCGTGGAAAAAAAAGTGAAGATATTATTTTTTCTGGTTCTGAAACAAAAGGAAAAATGGGGATGGCGAGTGTGAGTATGACACTTGATAATTCTGAAAAACGGGCTGATTTGGAATATGATGAATTAGTTATTTCTCGTCGATTGTATCGTTCGGGAGAAAGTGAATATTTGATTAATGGACAAGTGGTGCGATTGATTGAT
>CAZEYK010000054.1:0-6350 GCA_964516055.1 uncultured Gammaproteobacteria bacterium | reverse complement strand
CGAGTATCGACCCAGCAAGTAGAGCAAATCCAGAGCAATTCCTGTATGATCCACAGCAGCTAAACTCATATAGTTATGTGCGGAATAATCCGGTTCTATATATAGATCCAAATGGTGAAATACTAGAAAAATTTTTCAACTACATTTCTAATAATTCAGGTAATGCTGCCACGGTGATCTACGGTGTTGGGAATAATGTTTCAAAAGTAGACCAAACCCCTGCAGTGCAACTTTTGTTAAACCAAGTGAGTCCAATAAAAGGAGAAGCACGGAAAATATTAGTTGGCGATCCTTCTGATAATATTAATGCACTAGGATCAGCGTTTAGTGATATATCGACAGTAACTAATGAACAACAAGATTTATCAGATAGATTATTTGCTGGGGCAAAGTTGGGATTATTACTTGGGACGAGGGGCAGAAGTAGAATATTTAATAAAGGGTTAAAAAATTTGCCCAGAGTTATAAGTGCACAAAAGAAATTAAATAACTTATCAAAACAGTTAAATAAGGAACCAAATCAGATTTTAGAATCTATTACGAAGAATGGTAAAAAGTTTATTGATAACAAAAATAATGGGAATATAAATATTTTTAGCCCAAAATTTGAGGGCAGTGGTTTTTTAAGAGCTACACTGGATCCAAAGCAAGAAAGAATTATATCCATTGGACAAGTCAGGGCAAAACAAATAATTAATGGTATTAAAAAGGGGAGATTTTCTCCTATAAAATAATATATGAATTACAAAAAAGAATTAATAAAAAAGATTGAAAAATTATTAAATTCAGAAATTGACGTGTCTGAATTTGAGAAGAATTATTATTTATTTTTTATAGAAACAGTACCTGATAATGCATTATCCGATGAAGAATTTGATTTCTTTGGAGAAATTCAAGAAAAATTAGATTTTGTTTCAGAACAACCTTCAGATGAAGAAAGATCTTATGGATATATAAATCATAAAGAATATATAGAATGGCTAAGAAAAAAAATGAGCTCAGCCAGCTCCATAGTGGCGTAGCCCTGTGGAGCCAATAATGCCAAAAAGAGTAGATAAAAAATAAGGAGGGAAATATGCCAACACTACGCATAAATAAATCAGCACAGAACATGCCACATTTTATTACCCTCACCGTAATAGAATGGATAGACATATTCACAAAACCAGAATATTTCAAAACTATCACAGATAGCCTAACGTACTGTAGAAAAAACAAAGGACTAAAAGTATACGAATATGTGATCATGAGTAATCACATGCATATAATAATCGGTACACCAGATGACGATAACTTGGTACAAGTACTCAGCGATTTCAAAAAACACACAACAAGAGAAATTTGGAAACTTCTTGAAAAAGATAACAGACACTACATAGTAAATATACTAAACAATAGTTACCACAAGAAAAAAGGGTATGTAAAACAAATATGGCAACGAGAAAACTATCCTGAACGAATAAATAGTGAAACATTCATGCTAACAAAAGTCAGATATATCTATATGAATCCAGTAAAGAAGGGATATGTTTCAAAGCCAGAGCATTGGCAATATTCATCGGCAAAAAATTGGGTACTAGGAGATCATTCTATTATTCAATTAGATCCGAAAGAATAGCATAAACGCTCCACAGCCCTGCCGGGACTATGGAGCGGGCATGGGCAAATAGCCGTTCGCTACCAAACATACTCACCAATAGGGAATATCCTAAGCAAAAGCAATGTGCCAGGGAATTACCAATACGCCAGCCAGCATCCACATGCGCCAAGTAGTATCTCTGGTTTTGTCTACACCTACGACGATAATGGAAATCTCACCCAAGACAAAGACTACACATACACCTGGGACCATTATCATAGACTCACAAGCGCCACAAACAGACAAACCGCAGAGACAACCCAATACACCTACGATCACACCGGACAACGCCTCACCGAGCAAACAACAGAGGACGTATCAGTAACCCCAAACCAATACATCGAAATCACCAACGACGAAGTCATTAAGCGTATCTATGCAGGCAGCGCACATCTTGCTACCATAAAGACAGACAACGAAACAGAACAAATCTCATACATCCACCCAGACCACCTCAACGGTGCGAGCGTAATCACCGATGAATCAGGGAACATGAGACAACGGATACGATACTACCCATTTGGAGAGACCCTAAGCCAAGAAGGAGAAGCAACAGAAGATAAACTCTTCACCGGACACAAGCGGGATGACACAGGATTGTACTATGCAAATGCACGGTATCTCAATCCAGTGACAGGGCAGTTTACGAGTATCGACCCAGCAAGTAGAGCAAATCCAGAGCAATTCCTGTATGATCCACAACAACTAAATGGATATAGTTATGTGAGGAATAATCCGGTGGTGTTGGTGGATCCGGATGGGGAAACTGCCGTACTTGCTGCGGTATGGGGAGTGATAGAAGCAGGAGCAACTGCATTCGACATATACGACACAACAAAGACATTATCTAATCCAGAATCAACAAATTTTCAAAAAGCGGTAAGCGTTATTGGTTTAGGTTTAGGTACTGTTGGTCCAGCCGGAGGATATGGATATGCAACAAAGAACGTATTAGGAAATGCAGATAATATTGCAGATGCTGCAAAAGTAATTAAGAGTGGAGAAGTAATAGACAACACCGTTGATGGTGCACAAAAATTGTTTAATGGATTAAGAGGAAAGACCGATAAAATATTGATTGGTACTAGAAGAGATAGTCTGTTGGGTTCAATAGAGCATCCAAAGTTGAATAGAATAGTAGATAGATTGTATAGACCCGGAGCCAAATATGGTGACGGGGGGACAGCTGATGCTATTAGATATACAAAGAGAACAGGTTTACCTATTGGTGGGAGTGATCATATAATTAAGGGGATAGAATCATTACAAGCATTATCAAAAATCATAAAAAGAAAAGATGTTGGAGGAAAAGATAAAGATATAGCATCAAAACTATTAAATGATCTAAATGATGCGCTAAATAACTAAATATGAAAAATAAGTATATAGAAGAAATAAAAAAAGAATTTCCAAATTTTTATAAGTACTTAATTGAAATTGATGAAGATATTGAATTACCCTACATGGTGTTTAGTTCTTTAGGTAATTATATAGAAAAAGTGGTTAATGAAAAAAATATCCAATTAGTAGAAGATATAATAAAGTATATAAATGACAAATTAGAAACAGAAGATTCTTACATTAAAGATGTTATTGTAACGGGCACATTTGCAGAAATGACTAACAAAAAAGAAGTAGTAGAAAAAATAAAACCATTTTTATCTAAAAAATCTAAAGAATTATTAAATATTGTATTATCAGAATATAACTAATTTGTAGGTCAGCCGGCTCCAACAGCCGGCTTCATAGTGGCGTAGCCCTGTGGAGCTGGAGTGCCGGATAGAGAGATGCAAGCGAAAGTTTGCAGGTCCGCTCCACAGCCCGTTGGGACTATGGAGTGGGCTTTCTCTAAACTAGAAATTATACACAAAAAAATATGAAACACTACATAACAACAATCCTCGCCGCCATCGCCCTCACCCTCATTGCCGCACCAACCCTCGCCGCACCACCAATGACCAAAACCATCATCCCCACACAAGACGCCGGCTACATAAACACCATCTCCACCAAAGACAACCAACTTTTTGTCCTTGGATTTGGCGCCAGCGCCTCATACGACTGGCAAGGACAAATATTCATCCCAACTCAAAATCATGACATTTCCCAAAACACCGGAATTGCTAAATACATTACTTGGGGGGATTACGACAACGATGGCGACGAAGACGCCTTTGTCCTTAACTACGGAGGAACATCATATTTCTACCAAAATCAAAATGGAAATTTAGTAGTCGCTAACCCTCAAATATTTCCAACACTTCGTGTTGTCGGCTCACACGCTCAATTTATCGACATAGACAACAATGGATTCCTCGACCTTTATATTAGTACTGCCTACGGCAACAACATCTTATTTACCAATCAACAAGGGATATTCACCAGAAACACTATCCATCCACTTGTCTCAAATCAAACAAAAACTATCAAAACTCTCTTTTTTGATATTGATAACAATGGTACTCTTGACGCTTTCCTGCTCAATAATGGAGAACCTCATGACGTCTATCTCCAACTTCACAATCAATTTATACTCCAACCAAACCACATCTTTTCATCAGGACAACAACAAAGTACAGATGCCGCACAAATAGACATCGATACCGATGGCGATCTTGATCTTTTCATTACCAATTACAACCAGGCACCACTCATTTTTGAACAAAATAATGGTACCTACCAACTCACCACAATCAGTGCAATCTCTAATTTAGAACAACCTATTCGATCAGCAGTTATCTTTGACATCGACAATGATGCTGATTCAGATATTTATCTCACCACCGACCAATTCACCAACAATATTCTTCTTGAAAACACTGGCAATGGATCATTTTCAAACAGGACGAATCATGCTCTTACACTTGAAAAAAATATTACCAAACTCGCCATTCCAACAGACATGAATGGTGACGGAGCGATAGATATTCTTTCCCCAAACGGCGTACAACCCTCCATAGAATTATTTACCAACCAAACACCAACAAACAACTGGCTGGACATAAATCTAGTAGGGCAATACAGCAACAAGAGTGCACTAGGAGCACAAATAGAAATAATGACAGGTGGCACCACTCAAATATTTACTATTATCCAAAACCAAAATCCACAACATATTGGAATAGGATCAAATGACACCACAAACATTATCATCCATTGGCCAAGCGGAACAATACAACAAGAAACAATCACGGATATAAACACGTTTCAGACAATTATTGAATCCGAACCTCCATATGTGAAAGAAGGGCCTATTGTTTTTGACGCAACAACAAATCTTGCTGTATCAACAACCACGGTAAATGCAGACGGACAAGAAAGCATCACTTTTGCCATTACCGTAGAAAATACAGAACAAGATTCTATAGAAGAAATCCGCCTTGCAATAAATCATCATTGGAATTGGGCAGATGGACTTACACCAAATACATACATGGGATTATTTATTTCAGATCAAAATGGAATTTTGCAAAAACACTCATCAGCAACATACGCAGCAAATCATATAACACAAATAGACTCTACAAAAGAATATGAACCCGGGACAGGAATAACCACATATACACTTACTATTGTCTACCATGGTATGGAAGACGATATGTTGAACAACTTACCACGAGTATATATAAAAGACATCGATGGAATCGCAAAATGGTATATCCCAGACACCACCGATAGATTTGATATCAAAAAGCCTGCCGTATTCACAAAAACCGGCTCTGCAATTTTTGATCCTGAACAAGATTTCACCATATCCACAAGTACCATCATTTCAAACAACCAAGATGTTCTTACCTTTACCATTAACGTCAACAATACCAAAGAAGATTCCCTCACAGATGTTCGTCTCCTCATGAACTATCGCCGTTGGGGAAGTGAAGGAATTACCCCTGTCGATGTGGGATATTTCATTGCCACAAATGGAGGAGTATTACAAAAACTATCCACCCAAACATATGGAAACCAATTTCCACAAATTATTGATTCAATAAAACAATATAATCCACTCACGGGGATAACAACGTACACACTTACCATTACGTATTCAGGAATAAATGAAAATATTCTTCAAAATCTTCCATTTATCTATATCAACGAGCCAGAGTATGCAAATGCTAAATGGTATAGATCAAATGATACAAAACGATTTGATATTCTTGCACCTACTACATTTAGTAAAACAGGAAAATCTATCTTTATTCCAGAAGAACACTTCATCATCTCTACTAGTACTATTCTTGCAAACGGACAAGAACAGCTAACCTATACCATACACATCGCCAACACGTACGAAGATTCTCTCAGTGATGTTCGTCTTCTTATGAACTATCGACGGTGGAGCACAGAAGGTATTACACCAGTAAATGTAGGATATTTTATCGCCATCCAAGGCGAAGCTCTCAAAAAATATTCTGCAAGTACATACGGTAATCAATTGGTTGAAATAGTAGATTCAACAAGGACCTATGATGAACACACGGGAATAACAACATTTGTATTAACAATATCGTACAATGAAGGAGTTACCGAAAATATCTTCCAAAATTTACCATTTGTGTACATCAATGAACCAGAGTATATAGCTAATGCGGGTTGGCATCGAATAGATGAAGCAAAACGATTTGATATTATTGCAAATAATAATTAATAAAATACATGTTAGAAGAAAAATTATTTTTAATAATTATGCTATTACTCGGAGGGGTAAATA
>CAZEYK010000053.1:0-6406 GCA_964516055.1 uncultured Gammaproteobacteria bacterium | reverse complement strand
GTCTATTACCTGTTTTATTGCCATGGCAGCAACAACAGTTTTCCCTACTCCCACGTCTCCTTCAAGCAGTCTATTCATTGGTGAAGGTTTTTGCATGTCTTGAAATATTTCCCAGGCGGCAACTTTTTGATCTTTGGTTAAGATAAAAGGAAGTGTGCTAACGAACTGTTTCATTGCTTCTTCATCAAATGGTATTTGCGTAGCCGTTGCCTGTTTTATAGATTGACGAATACGCTCGGCACGAAGCTGACGTAAAAAAAGTTCATCAAATTTTAATCGCTTTTCTGCAACGGAAAGTTCTTCGTTTGTTTCTGGAAAGTGAATAGCTTTCATGGCCGCAGGAAGCGCGATCAAATCTGTTTGATCCAATATGCTTTCAGGAAGCCAATCAGTTGTTTGATCTGCTAATGGAATAACTTGCGTAATGATTGCACGAAGTTGCTTTTGTGTTATTCCTAACGTGAGTGGATACATAGGAACAATGCGTGCCGTGTGCGTTGTCTCTTTTCCTGTTTGTATTTTTTCGTATGTTGGACTTATCATTTCTTTGCCGAGCATTCCCATTTGTACTTTTCCAGAAAAATACACCATATCACCAACGCTCAAAACATTTTTAATATATGGCTGTCCAAACCATACAATTTTCATTTGGTCTGTATCATCAGCAATCACGGCTTCGGTGAGAAGTGTCCGTTTTCGTGGGCTTCTACGTGTGTTGATAATTTCTATTTTTGCTTTTATCGTTACTTGTTGTCCTTCTTGTAATTCTTCAATCGGAATCGTTTTACTGTAATCTTCGTAACGAAATGGAAAATGAAATAGGAGGTCTTCTGCAGTATGAATACCAAGTTTATGCAACCGTTTTGCGAAGACATTCCCTACTCCTTTTAATTGAGTTACTTTTGTGTTCAGGTTCATAGTATGTGGATTGTAGCATACCCTGATGAATTTCAAAAAAGCAAGAACACGTATATTCTTACTATCATTTTTTTTCTTGCTTTCTTGTTTTTGGTTTTTTTCTTTTGTGCTCTCGCTAAGAATCGAACTTAGATCTTCGGTTCCGCAAACCAATGTCCTATCCATTGAACGACGAGAGCTTTTTTCATCCAGAGTATAGTAAAAAAATAAAAAAACGTCAATATAGCGACGTTTTTTATTTCTGAGTCTTTTTTTAATGGAGTTTCCAGTTTCGAACAAAGGTCTCTGTTAGTGGTTCTTCTTCTTTTTCAAGATTTTCATCAAGAAATTCGGTAAGAGTGTTTCGTATATCTAGTGGATTTTCTTCGTTTAACGGAATGCGAAGAATTGGCCGAAAGGCGCTTTTGGTTTCTAAATATAACGTTTTTACGAATGGTGGCTGATAAATAAGAAAAAACTCACTAAATTCTGAAAATGTGTATAATCTGTTACCTACAACGACTCCAAGGTCGGTAATGGCAAAATCAATCTTTTGTGGGTGTTGATGGGCCTGAAGAAACAGAATAATACTAAACAGGATAATAATGAGGGAAAATAAAAAATTTTGGCTAAATAGCCCATAAATAATCAAGGCTATGGTCAGCGGAATAATTAAGACGTACCACCATGTTCCTCGTTCGTGTTTGTCGTATTCGTCTACTTGCCAGTGATGGATAATATCACCGGTAATGGTATTTTTTGTTATTGCTTGTGGCATAGTGATGGAAGTATAGCATACCTCTGTTCTCTTAGCCACAGGTAAACTTGTTTTTTTATCAATTTTCCGCTAGACTAAGCCTGATATGCAGCAACACACGTCTGTAAATTTTTTACCAGAAACACCCCATATTCATTCTGAAGAATTACCTCACACTCCTACAAAAGGACGTCGAGGATTGTTTATTCTTCTTATGGTGGTATTTTTGTTTATTGGCGGTTGTGTGATCACCTATGCATTTTCAAAAAGTGCGTTTAACAGCCCAACTGACTACGACCCTGTTACTCTTGAACCAAAGAACCCAGGAAACTTTATTAAACGCTTGAGTCAGCTAGTATTTCATAAAGAGCCTGAACTTGCTGGAAAAAAAGATGATCGAATTAATATTCTTTTACTCGGTATGGGTGGTGCTGGTCATGATGGTCCATATCTTGCAGATACCATTATTATCGTTAGTGTGAAACCGTCCACGAATCAGGTGGCGATGATTTCCATTCCGCGTGATCTGGGTGTGGATATCCCAGGATATGGTTGGCAAAAAATTAATCACGCAAATGCCTTTGGTGAAGCCAACAAACCACAATGGGGCGCCGCATTTGCTACAGAAGTTATTGAAGATACGTTTGATATTGATATTCAGTATTACGGTCGAATTGACTTCAAAGCATTTGGTGAGATGGTTGATGCTGTTGGGGGAGTAACGGTGGAGGTAGAACGATCATTTGTTGATACAGAATATCCTGCACCTAATGAGGAATATAAAACTGTTTCATTCCAACAAGGTGTCCAAACAATGAATGGACAAACTGCATTGATCTTTGCACGATCTCGGCACGGAAATAATTGGGAAGGATCTGACTACGCAAGAAGTAAACGACAACAAAAAATTATTCTTGCATTGAAAGAAAAAGTGCTTTCAGCGGGAACAATTTTAAACCCTATTCGTTTGAACGAAATCATTACCTCACTTGACAAGCACGTTACTACGAATATGGAATTCTCCGATATGATTGCTATGCTCAAGATGGCAAAGGAATTGGACACATCAAATATTATTCGTCTTACGCTTGACGACAGTACTGAGGGATATTTGAAACAAGGCTATAGTCCTGTAGGAGCGTTTATTTTGGAACCAAAGGCAGGATCTTTTGAAGGCATTAATTATGCAATTGCACATATTTTTGATAAAGAAGGTGACGTGATTCCGCCACAAATTTCTGTGGTAGAAAATGATACTCCAGAACAAAATCTTCCTCCCCTTCCAACAACGAACATTGAGGTGTTGAATGGGACATGGGTTCCTGGTCTGGCTGCCCGTGCAAAAAAACAACTTGTTGATAAACAAGTTATTATCCAGGATATAGGGAATACCAATGAACGCCCTGTTCCACAAAGTGGTATTTATATTATGTCTGATAGTGTTTCTCCGGAAGTAGTTGATCTACTGAAACAAACGTTATCGATTTCTGTACGAGAAGGAAATGCACCAAGTTCTTCTGTTCGAGAAGATACTGATATTCTTGTTATTTTAGGTGAAGATTTTATTGATTAAATTACCCGCTTGCAGCCAATCGTTCATAGAAAAGCCATCTTGATTATGAACGATTGGCCGCCTGCCTACTGGCAGGCCCAGTAAACTATCTAATACGTATACCATATGGCTAACCCAGCTGCACAACAACTTGACAATCTTCCTGTTATTGTCCTTGTTGGTCGAGTAAATGTTGGAAAATCTACGTTGTTTAACAAACTTATTGAACAGTCAAAAGCACTTGTTTCTGATATTCCAGGAACAACACGAACGCCAAATGAAGGCGTGGTGCTTTGGCGTGGAAAACATGCCAAGGTTATTGATACGGGAGGACTTACCTTTACTGATGAAATTCCACTTGAACAAGCAATCTTGCGTCAAAGTGAAATTGCGATGAAACAAGCAGATGTTATTTTATTTGTGACCGATGCAAAAACAGGCATTCTTCCACAAGAAAAAGAACTTGCTAAACGATTACGACGTATCAACCTTAAACCTGTGCTTGTTGTAGCAAACAAAGCAGACAACAATGATATTCGTAATAACTTTCAATCATACGAGTGGTTAAAACTTGGTCTTGGAGAGGCCTTCCCTATTTCTGCGGCAAGTGGATTTAATGTTGGTGATTTACTTGATGAGGTGTATCGATTACTCCACTCAACATCTACCCGACCGAAAAAAAATATTATTGAACCAAAAGATCACATTCGGATTAGTTTGATTGGAAAACCAAATGTTGGAAAATCATCGTTGTTTAATAAATTGATAGGTGAAGAAAAAGTGATTGTTAGTGATTTGGCGCATACCACACGAGAGCCATACGACACGCTGATGGTATATCCATATACAACTCCTGAGGGGAAAACATTGCAACAACATATTACATTTGTTGATACCGCAGGTATTCGCAGAAAATCAAAAGTAGATCGAGGATTAGAAAATGAAGGTATTCATAAAAGTATCAAATCTATTGAAGATTCAGATATTGTGTTATTTGTTATTGATGGCAGCCAACCTATTTCCAGTCAAGATAGACAACTTGGGGGGTTACTGGAAAAACGTGGGACGAGTGTTATCATTTTGATAAATAAATGGGATTTATCTGAAGACAAGGAAGAAGAACACCAGAAAAAAGCAATGGAGATGGTAAAAAGTCATTTTCCTCATCTTAAATTTGCTCCTGTATTACTTGTCAGTGGAAAGACCGGATACCGAACGCATAATATATTCCCAGAAATTATGACGGTGTGGAAAGCACGTCACACACAAGTTCCTATTAAACAATTAGAATATTTCTTGTTGCAAGCAACTCGTACGCATAAACCATCTCGTGGAAAAGGTACCCGCCAACCAAAAGTTATGGGTATTCGACAAATTGCCACTGCGCCACCAGTATTTGAGGTATTTATTAAATACCGTACATCCATTCATCGATCATATATCAACTTTTTGGAAAACAAACTCCGCGAAGAATTTGATTTTATTGGCTCACCTATTATAATAAAGTTACGGAAGACAAAAAGATAATTTATCAATCGTTACATCGTTCTTTATTTGTACACAGGAATTTCATGAACATTGTCCATTTTTATGAAGCTTATTGTAGGTCTCGGTAATCCAGGGAAACGCTATGAGAAAACTCGACATAATGTCGGGTTCCTTGTGCTTGATGCGTTGCGTGATTCTTTGGCTCAACGAAATTCTTTTTCTGAATGGCAGCTGAGCAAAAAGTTTAATGCCTACACCTGTGGGGGAACGGTTCATGGTGAAAAAGTTATTTTGGCAAAGCCACTTACCTTTATGAACGCCTCTGGTCACGCGGTGCAACTAATTGGCCATTTTTATAAAATGACAGCGGAACATTTACTTGTGGTTCATGATGACAAAGACCTTCCTCTTGGGGAAATTAAAATGCAAGATAATAGAGGTCATGCCGGACACAACGGAGTAAAATCTATTATTCAGTCTATTAAATCTCAAGCGTTTTGGCGGGTTCGTCTTGGTATTAAAAGTACTAATGAGAAAAAAATGTCAAACACCTCAAAATTTGTGCTCGGTAAATTTGGTGTGTTTGAAAAAAAAACACTAAAAGAAATGATTGTACGAGCAGTCGTATTAATTGAAGAAGATTTATAATTCATTATCACGGAGGGGTATATGAAAAAGGAGGTAGTACTTTCGTATTTTCCACAGATGACCTATAGACGCTATACACAATTGTCAGCGTCTTTTTTTACGCTTGAATCAACGTTTTTGGCAACACACAATCAACTCCGCGCGATTGGTTGGAATGCCTCGACGATTGAGGCATGGTTTCAATGGAAGCCCACGGTATCACTGTCACACATATCACAAGAACTTGCATTATATGGAATCACTCCTATTGCGCTTGGCGATGATCAATATCCAGTGCTTCTTTCAACGATTACGGATCCTCCCATTTGTTTGTTCGTTCGTGGCAATACATTTTTTTCTACCAAAACCGTAGGGGTTGTTGGTACACGAAAAAATACTAGCTATGGAAAACAAGTGACTGAACAACTTGTGGGAGATATTGCTACGCGAGGGGTACATGTTATTAGTGGGTTAGCCTTAGGTATTGATGCTATTGCGCACAACGCCTGCCTCCGCTCAGGAGGAATAACGGTTGCCGTGCTTGCCGGTGGTATTGATGCACATACCGTTGCCCCAAGAGCACATTATCAGTTGTCAGAAGAAATTATTACAAAGGGTGGCAGTATTGTATCTGAGTATCCTCCCCTTGTGCAGCCCACTATATATTCTTTTCCAAAAAGAAATAGGATCATTGCTGGATTATCTCGAGGAACAGTAGTCATTGAAGCACCAAAAAAATCGGGTTCTTTAATTACAGCAGACTGTGCTTTACAATATAATCGTGAAGTTATGGTAGTTCCCCAAAATATCACCTCACCAACAGCCCAAGGAACGAATGACTTATTGAAACAAGGAGCACACCCTATCACCTCATATACCGATATATTGGAAATCCTCCAGTTGCAAGATCTTGAAGATTCTGCTACAACACCCAAGAAATACCCGTCCAGCCAACATGAACGTGACCTATTATCCCTTTTGTCTACGGAACCGACCCATATTGATGAGTTGATTCGTATGAGTACACTTTCCAATACCGTTATCATGAGTACGCTGATGCTTATGGAAATGAACGGGTTTGTGAA
>CAZEYK010000052.1:0-7067 GCA_964516055.1 uncultured Gammaproteobacteria bacterium | reverse complement strand
GTCAATATTCAACAATCATATATACTGACGGTTCCACCCAATAATTTCACTCAAATATATTGTCATATCATCCAAAAACAATCTTTTCACAAAAGTGGTACTTTACAATGTTTTTTGAAGAAAGCTTTCAGTCACGGCTTTCTCTCCCTGTCAAAAACGAATTGCAAAGCGTATCTTTTCCAGTAATAAAAACTATACAAATAAATACAATACTTGTCAACAGCAAACAAAAAAGTAGTCAATGACTACTCATAATTTCCTCTCCTGTACGCTATTGCACCTTCTTTACAATAACACGGACATGATCACTCACACTTGGTACTGATCGAATCCAGGCGGGAGACAATTTTACATCCACCCCATGCACATGATCAAGTGTCAACAAATACCGACGGACTTCGTCTTTTGTTTGTCCAAAAAATAATGATTTATCAAGCTTATCACTATCAGGATTCAAAGCAGCTTGCCCACCGTATACGACAGATAATTCTGCAGTACCTCGTTGCGCATCAAAAGAAGACAGCGTTACCGTTGGAAGTCCTTCTTGTGGCTGAATAATTTCACTATTATCAACAGCACGAGAAAATAATTTATCCTGAGCCCAAGACAAAAGTGACTCTTCATCATAATTTACCATAGCAACCGTTGCCATTCCTGAAACAACAAATCCATCAACCTCAACACCTATTTCAGCATCCGTTGTCACTTCTTCATCAGAAACAACAAACACTGCACTTGCATCATCAGCAGCGACAGCAAAGGCAGTCTTTCCTTTTGCTAAAAATTTCTCAGCTAACGCTGTTTTTGCCTTATCAACATCATGCTGAGATAACACACCAATGGTCTTTACCCCACCCGTCATGTCACTATCACTACTTGCATAAATAACTTTTTGTTTTGCCTCAGTAAGTCCTGGAATGGTAAACAATTTTTGTGATCCAACATTTCCCGTTGCTCCTTCAACATCAGCATATACTGCCGTTTCAACAGTCCCATTGGCAGGTACCGTCACTCGATCTTTTAATCGAAAAAGGACATTATCCGTCGTAAGTAAACGAGTGGTGGCAATAAGTGGCTGGTCAAGTGCCGTATCATTATGGAGAGTAACAACACCAATAGCAACACCAGGTTCTTCCTTACTTCCCGTTGGCGCAAATGTTTCAGACAATGATACTCGTGTAGAACTAACAACAGCAACAACCGCACTATCCTGAGCACCTACCGTAACACTTCGAGTAATATCAATCGGACTCATTTTTGTTTCAATCGTAATAACGGCACGCTTTGAAGACATAAAAATAACCAACCCAAGCAATACAATAGTAAGACACAAAAAAGTCAACGCAATAATTTTATAAAAATAAACCGGCTGCGCATGAGGTGGTTGTGGAGGAAGTGATGTTTGTCGTCGGTAGGGTGTCATAAAAAGTACCGTCGTCCCATGTTAGGGAACATTAACAATAAAAAGAAAAATGTATGTTGTTAGAGTATACCACAAAAATTAATTTGCTGCGATATATTATTCAGTAACACGAAATACTTCTTCAAGAGAAGTTAATCCATCAAGCGCTTTCAACACACCATCTTGTACCATAGTCACCATACCTTGTGCCACAGCAGTATCTTGAATTTCAAATTCAGACATATGACCAGAAAGCACTAATTGTTCAATTTCCTTAGTTACTAAAAACAATTCATAAATACCAATTCGTCCTTTATATCCCAAATTATTACACGCCTCACAACCAGGAGCTTCAAAAAACATATGAGGTTTCCCTGCAATAGTGGCTTGCTCTTCTTGTGGCAAACTAGCAAGTAACTCAGTCACTCGTGCCTGTTGTGCGTCAGAAATAGACATTTCCTTTTTACAAGATTGACACAATCGGCGCACCAATCGCTGCGCCATAACAGTATTCAATGCAGGGGCAAGCAAAAAAGGTCGCACTCCCATAGACAAAAACCGTGGAATTGTTCCAGAAGCACTATTGGTATGTGTTGTCGTAAGAATCAAATGTCCAGTCAACGCCGCCTGCACAGAAATTTCTGCTGTTTCTAAATCTCGAATTTCTCCCACCATCGCAATATCAGGATCCTGCCGCAACATTGAACGAAGTCCTTTTGCAAACGTATAATCTTTTGATGGATCCACCTGACTTTGATTAATTCCTTCCATTTTATATTCTACAGGATCTTCCAATGTCAAAATTTTTACCCCAGGTTTATTCAAAATATGCATAATTGCATAAAGCGTTGTTGTTTTTCCACTTCCCGTTGGACCTGTAGTCACAATCATTCCATTAGGACGAGCTATCTCTTGAGACAATAATTCAAATGTTCGCCCACGAAGTCCCAAATTAGCAAGTGTTAACTGTTCCCTATCTTGACGAAGCAAACGCATTACAATACTTTCTCCATACACCGTTGGAAGAGTAGACACACGAACATCAATTTCTCCTGTAGATAACTTAATGGTAAACCGACCATCTTGAGGATTTTCTGTAACATTTATTTTTAAAGAAGAGACCAATTTAATACGAGAAACTAACCGTTTATAATTTGTTCGTGGCAGCTGTGCAGCTTCATGAAGTACTCCATCTAATCGAAATCTCACATGAATAGCATCTTCCTCAGCCTCAATATGAATATCAGAAGCATCAAGCTTCAAACCAGCACCTAAAATAATAGAAACCAAATCCGTTGTTGATTGCTTTTGGATAAGTTCCTGAAAAGAAGAAAAATCATGCACATCAGCCTGAACTTGTGATAAATTTTCCTCTGTTATTTCAATATCTTTACTCACGGGTGCTACATTTGGCAATGTATCGTAGAGTCGAAAAATACGATCAAAACTCAATTGAGAAATAACATACAACGCTCCTTTTGATTTATGCCGTTCTTCAAGCTCATGCAAAATATCCTGTACCTGCGGTGTTGTGGGATCAAGTGCTCCCAAACGAAACCCATCAGGAGTCGCATAAAAACAGACAACACCAACTTCTGCAGCGCGCTCTCGAGGAAGCATCCTCAACGCTTTATGACTCACTGGAAATTTTTCTAAATCAATATGTGGAATGCCAAGGGTATTTGCCAATCGCATAGCTTCCACTTCTCGTTGTTTATGCTCAACATCACTCATTTTTCGTTGGAATTTTTTTTCCACCTCTTCAGAGGATACTTTCATAGCGGGCGCAGATACAGGCACACCTGAAGATGGAGAAGACGGAATCAAATCAGCTAAAGAAGGAAAATCAGACATAACAAACAATAAATAAATTATTTATGAAACAGATGAATAAGTCGACTTGTAATTCCATGTTTATGCATATGCATAAACAAATACGTCCAAACAGACGTAGAAAATACAGTAAATGTTGCACCAAGAAACATAATAAATGCAATAAACACTAAAAACTCAATAAATAATACCGCATTAACAATAGCAACGGAATGCACCAAAATCGAAAGTATCCAAACAATCGCTCCATGTAAAAACACAATACCAAAACCAAACAACATACAAAATAAAATACCAATATTTGCCAATAAAATAATAACACCCACTTCCAAAGAGACGAGCCAATGATCTAAAAATAAATGCCATGCCGCCTGAATTGCTTGTTTAAATCGATATTCTTCAATCACCACATAACCCGCAGCGTACACAAGCATACTAGACAAGATAAACCCAAGCATGATAGCAAGCAAAAATAAACACACAAAAACAACAGCATCAAAAGTTCCACCAGACAAAATGGCATTAGCCGCGGAAAAACCAACAACAACAGAAAGAATAAAAAGTGATGCTTTTTTAATAATATTTAATGACAATAACCGCCAAAAATGAGTAATCCCCGCATGCCAGGCATGATCAATATCAATCGGCCGTTTCTTTCGTTTTTGTTTATCAGCTTGAGATACAGAATGTACCAATGCCCCCTGTGAAACAATGGATACAAACAAAAGCCCAATACCAATAGCAAGAAGCAAAACAAACAGCCAAATATATACGGCCCACTGATCAAATGAAAAATGAATAAAAGATGGCAATGAAAAAAAGGAAAGAGCAACATCAAGTGGACCAAACGCAACATATCGAGTACTTACAGAAGTAATTTTGCCAACTAAATCAACAAGCCCCATTTGCCCAAAAAAAGCAGCAAACAATCCAAAGACCCACAAAAGCTTGTGGTCCCAGATAAGCCGCCAACTAAAATGCAGTGACGACCGATACAGTTGAGAATTTTTCATAAATGGAGAAATAAAATAAATGAAAGAGTGTGATTTATTTATTTTAGCACACAATACGAACGAATAAAAACAAAGACACTCGCTACTGCGAGTGTCTTTACTATGTATAAGTGTACAACTTACACTACCTTATCCAATTTTTTCATCATAGAAACATCAAACGTTCCATCCATAATTGCGTTAAAATCATCTTGTTCTACAGTTTCATGAGCAATAAGTACTTTAACCAATTGATCCATTTGTATTCTATTTTTTTCAATAGTAGCTCTGGCTCGGGTTAATCCTTCTTGTAATAACGCATTAATTTCTTTATCAATAAGTTGCGCTATTTGTTCAGAATAATTTTTCTTATCATGAATTTCCTGCGCCAAGAAAATCATCTCTTCACGCTCACCATACATTCGAGGACCAAGTTCCGTACTCATTCCATACTGTTTCACCATAGCAGTTGCCATTTGTGTTGCCTTCTTCAAATCACTAGATGGACCAGTAGATAACTGATCATCCCCATAAACCAATTTCTCTGTAACATACCCTCCAAGAGTCATAGCAATATCATCACGAAACTGAGCAATAGTGGTGTATCGTTTATCTCGCTCTGGCATAGACAAGGTATATCCTCCAGCTTGTCCACGACCAATAATCGTAACCTTACGAACAGGATCACAATATTTCAAAAAGTGTCCAACAATTGCATGCCCCGCTTCATGATAGGCTGTCATTTCTTTTTCGTGCTCAGTCATCAAACGAGAACGTTTTTGTGGACCAAGCAATACTTTTTCAATACTATCCAAAATATCATCCTGATGAACAACCTTTCGGTTATGTCTTACAGCGCGAATGGCAGCTTCATTGAGCAAACTTTCTAAATCAGCTCCAGAAAATCCAGGAGTCCGTTCTGCTAATTTTTTCAAATCAATATCTTTTCCAAGCGGTTTATTTTTTGCATGAACATGAAGAATTTGCTCTCGATCAGACATATGTGGCATATCAATAACCACACGTCGATCAAATCGTCCTGGTCGAAGAAGCGCTTCATCAAGAACATCAGGTCTATTTGTTGCCGCAACCACAATAACACCAAGATTCGCTTCAAATCCATCCATCTCAACCAAAATTTGGTTAAGTGTTTGTTCACGCTCATCATGACTTCCTCCAAGTCCCGCACCACGCTTCCGTCCAACAGCATCAATTTCATCGATAAAAATAATTGCTGGCGCAGATTTTTTTGCTTTTTGAAACAAATCACGAACACGACTTGCCCCAACACCAACAAACATTTCTACAAATTCTGATCCACTAATGTGATAAAAAGGAACACCAGCCTCACCAGCAACCGCACGAGCCATCAATGTTTTTCCCGTTCCTGGTGAACCCATAAGCAATACTCCTTTTGGAATTTTTGCTCCAACTTCAGCAAACTTCTTTGGATCTTTCAAAAAATCAACAATTTCAGATAACTCTTCTTTTGCTTCTTTTGCACCCGCAACATCTTTAAATGTTTTTTTATCTTTTCCACCATCTTTTGCTTCTTTTGCCTTACTTTGTCCAAATCCCATGGCACGATTATTCACTCCTTGCACTTGCCGTGTCATAAAAAATAACAATCCCACAATAAGCAAAATAGGAAGAACGTATGGGGCAAGCGCTAATGCCCAAAACGTAAACCCTGTCTGATCTTTTACCGTTACATCAATCGCCGTTAATTGTTCAGAAGTAACGCCATAATTATCCATAAGATCAGAAAAAGGTTGTCCAAATTCTTTGCGTACCTCAAGTGGAGCGGATTCTTCATCACTAAGCGCAATATGTAGCGTATCACCACGAACTTCAATAGACTTTACTGTCCCTTCTTGAATTTTTTCAACAAGAACGGTAATTCCAACATTTTCCGCCTTAGTACTCCCGACACTGGAATAACTCACAGCTGCCGCAATCAAAAAAAGTGTTAAAAAAATGATAGCAAAATTTTTCACCAAATGTTTCATAAAAGTAGTTTATCTTAGCCAAATTTACATTTCCGTAGTGTACGTAATTCACATCAATTTGTCAACAAAGAAAAAAAGACACCCTCATTACGGGGATGTCTCTTTCTTATATATGTAGTGTACGCATTAACTTTTATCTTCCTCAGAAGACTCAGCAACAACTTCCGCTGTTGACTCACTATCATCTTTCTTTTCTTCTTTGTGAACACTTTTTCCTTTTACTCCTTCAAGCCGAAGCCCAAGGCGATGTTCAGCAGGTTCAATACTCACAATTTCAAATGTATATGGTGTTCCAATAGAGAACATTTCTCGCATTTGTTTTACATCTGTAATTGGCGTATCACTAATTTCTGATACATGAGCAAGCCCATGAATATGTTCGTCTAATTTTACCATCAAACCAAATGGTTCAACTTTATGAACTTCACCAGAAATTTTTTGTCCAATTGTATAACGATCTTTTACACTCTTCCAAGGATCATCAACGAGTCGTTTTATAGAGAGGTAAATTTTTGATTTATTCAAATCAATGATTTGTGCTTTCACTTTATCTCCTACTTTCAAGATATCTTTAGGATGATCAATACGTTGCCACACAATTTCTGAAATATGTACCAATCCTTCTAATCCATCACCAAATTTGATGAATGCGCCAAATGAAGTAAGTGCACTCACTTCTCCTTCTACCACATCACCAACGTTGTATGAATCAAGAACAGCCTTTTGTTCATCTTCCCAAACAGCTTTTTCAGAAACAATTAATTTTTCATCATCTCGACTTAAGGTAATAACCTTTACTGCGAATGATCGACCAATATATCCTTTTAATAC
>CAZEYK010000051.1:0-7292 GCA_964516055.1 uncultured Gammaproteobacteria bacterium | reverse complement strand
AGAAAAAATTTCAGAATTGATTGATTGGTATTTATTTACCTCTCATTACGATCAGCAGTTGATTGTGTTTATTGTTGATGCACATGTGGGGCTGACGGATGATGATAGAGAAATGCTTGCCGCTCTGGAACAGGCACATAAACCAGTGGTTATTGTGGCAAATAAGGTAGATAAAATTAAACCATCTGTATATAAAAAGAGTATTAAATTACTTCAAGAAACTTGTGCCCCTCATCTTGTTATTCCATTTTCGGTAAAGAAAGGAATAGGAATTGGTGCCTTGCGTAATGAAGTACTTGGAGTAGCCAAATAATCGTGTGGTATGAAATTACGTTTTATTGGACAATATACTCTTCCACCAAAACAGTTGATTCGGAAATGTGGATATGGAGAAATTCAAACAAAAACGGTAAGTTATGCACGACGATTGGGCGCTTTGATATATCCACGGTTCCATTGCTATCTTGATGTGATACCAAATGGATTTCAGGTGAATATACATCTTGATCAAAAACAAGCGTCATACACTGGACATACTGCGCATAGTGGTGAATATGATGGGGAAGTGGTAGAGCGAGAAGGGGAGAGAATTCGGCTAATCATTGAAACATTTTGGATTGGGGATGTATTGGTAAAAGATGATCAGTCTCCCAAAAAGCCTCGTGTTGATTTGTCGCAGTTTGGGTAATATTGTGGAATAAAAAAAAGACACTAAATGTATATTTAGTGTCTTTTTTTATGGTATACCTTTTGTGACCAACATGTGGGTTGTTTATCTTGAAAAGGGTTTAAGGATGATGGTGGTTATCAAAAGATGGAGGAAGGAAATGACGACGGCGTAGGTAAACATTGCGGTAAAGACGCCAAGAAAATGATTCGTTTTGAGGATGAGTTCGGTGATGTTTACTCCTGCCCAGAGGGCAATAGCATTTACTATGCCAAGAAAAACGAGCAGCCACACAAGTCCAGACCACATTTGTTTACGATCTTGTTTGCTAGGAGCAATATGGCTGGCAATACAAAATGAAATATAAAGGGTAAGCCAGAAGTTCCAAGAGGAAAATTGTTTGAAAGAAAAAAGAGTCGTGAGCGTGCGAATGGTACTTTCATAAATGGTGGTGAGGGTGTTTGTCTCATTTGTGGGGAGGAGAAATAAACTACTTCCATTTGGCATGAGAAAACGAAAGATAAGCGCAAGAAAAATGGATCCAATAATCATGGGAGCCGCACCAACAAAAAATCGTCCAATGCGTTGTATGACACTCCATTTTTTGAATGAATATTCTACATGACCGAGTCCGCCTGTTTCTTTGTTGGGACGAAAAATGGCAACGTCGGTTATCTCATAACGAAAAAGTTTAGCGAGTATTACGTGGCTGAATTCATGGATAGGTGTTCCAATCCATGCGGTAAAAAGGATTCCTTTCCAACCAACGGTGCTGGTATATAATTTTTGGATATATTTTTGGAGAAGGTATAAAACAAAGCCAAATAAAAAAAATAATCCAAATACGCCAAGGCATTGAATTATTGTTGCTTTTGCTACGGTAAAAATGAATGTTTGCATATGGTATTACTCTTAGTATACCTTTTTTTGTTTTTTTTATACATTCTCAGATCCTGACTTTTTATTTATGAAATAAAAAATCACCAGCTATGTTGCCGGTGATTTTTTTATGTTGTTGGAATAACGTTGATGAATTTACTAAGTTTTAGTGATCCATCAAACCGTTTTGTTTTTTTCTGGTTGAATTTTACTCTTCCACCAAGTGCTGCGTACAACGTATCATCTTTTCCACGTCGTACGTTTTTTCCTGGACGAAGTTTTGTTCCTCGTTGTCGTACAAGGATCATTCCAGGTTTTACCATTTGACTGTCTCCCACTTTTACGCCGAGATACTGAGGATTACTGTCTCGACCCAGGCGAGTGGATCCACCTGCTTTTTTATGTGCCATATGTGTGTATTGCACTTAAGCTGCCCGTCCCTGCCTCCTTGACGAGGTACGTCGCTGACCATGTCGTAATATTTGAATAACGATCAGAATCATATCATGAGGGTCTTATCTTGTCAATAGAGCTTATTTTAGATATACTTTGAAGGTAAGACGTGCGACATTGTGAGGTATACTATCTCGGCTAATGCGTACCTCATCTATTGTATATTTTGTATGTCTACCCTCAGAAATAGAGTAGAGGAAGTACTGGAAGATCATGTGCGGCCTATTTTGGCCATGCATAGGGGAAGTATTGCTATCGTTGATGTGGATGATGAACATGGTGTGGTACAGCTCAAGTTTACGGGAAGCTGCCACGGGTGTCCTATTACGAGTATTACGTTTTATAATATCGTGGAAAAATCACTTATGGAAGAATTACCAGAAGTGAACGAAGTTATTGATATTGATAATCCGCCAGAGTTGTAATTTTTATTCTCTACAGAATACATATTTTTGAAAATTTTATGTCTACCTGGTATCCATTAAAATTGTATTTGCAACGTTTGCCAAATAAGATTATGTTTGGGATTTTTTTTGTGTTGCATATTCTTACGTGGGGATGGTTACTTCTTAATATTCGTCCGCAGCAGGATTTGTTATTTTTACATTACAATACGTTATTTGGTGTTGATTTGGTGGGAGACTGGTGGAAAGTATTTTATGCACCACTTGCGGGGCTGTTTATTTTTTTGGTAAATGTGTTTTTGGGATGGTTTTTGTTTGCAAAGAGTAAATTTGCTGCGTATTTGCTTATTGGTATAGCGGTACTGTGTCAGTTATTTTTGTTTGTGGGTTCGTGGTTGCTCGTGTTTTTAAATGTATAACAACATAAGGCTAAAATCTTAGGTTTTATTATCTGGTATGTCTGTCACAGAGAAAAAAGCAGATTATGTATTTTTATTGTATGTTGGCATATTGTTGATTTTTGGGTTGGTGATGCTTGCGTCGGCGAGTTCTCCTGTTGGATATCAACGATTTGGTGATAATTATTTTTTTATTAAGCGACAGCTTTTGTATGGTGTGTTGCCTGGAATAGTGGCATTTTTGTTTTTTGCTAAATTTGATTATCGAAAATTGTTGCGTTTTGCCACTCCTATCTTTGGATTTTCATTGCTTTTGCTTATTTTAGTATTTATTCCTGGTATTGGATCAAATTTGAATACGGGAGCACATAGTTGGTTAGTGATTGGTCCTATTTCTTTTCAACCGGCCGAATTCGCAAAGTTGGCGATGGTTATTTTTATGTCGGCATTTTTGGTGCATAAGGGACATGATTTGGTGGAACTTGAACAAGGATTTATTCCGTCGTTGATTGTGGGGTTTATTCCTGTACTGTTGGTTGTGTTGCAACCTGATGTAGGAACGGTATCTATTTTGTTTTCTCTTTTGTTTGGGTTGTTGTTTGTTGCTGGTGCGAAGTATAAACATTTGTTGGCATTGGCGTTGTTGGGAGTGGTTGCGTTGATTATACTTATTGCGGTGGCACCGTATCGTGCCGCTCGGTTTACCACATTTTTACATCCAGAGCTTGACCCTCAGGGGATTGGGTATCATATTAACCAAGCGTTTTTGGCTATTGGTTCTGGTGGGGTATTTGGGCAAGGGCTTGGTCGTTCTCGGCAAAAATTTCAGTATTTACCAGAAGTGCATGCAGATAGTATTTTTGCCGTAATAGCAGAAGAGATGGGATTTGTATTCGCATCATTATTTATTCTTTTTCTTTTGCTTATTGCATTTCGTGCGTTTCGCATTGCAAAGGATGCCCCGGATCAGTTTGGTCGGTTGTTGGTGTGTGGTATTATTATTTGGATTTTGGTGCAGTCATTTTTTAATATTGGAGCTATGGTTGGCCTTATGCCATTGACGGGAGTTCCGTTGCCGCTTGTGAGCCATGGGGGAACAGCATTAATGATTGCCTTAGCAGGGTTTGGTATTGTGTTGAATGTGAGTAAGCATCGGATTACGAATAACTAATAATCCGAATGTACTAATAAACAAGATAACTATGAGGAGGGGGAATTTATTGCATAAGCAATTGTGCTATGAGTTAGTAGGAATATGTTTTACCATACATAATTATCTTGGTTCATATAGAAATAAAAAACAATATTGTGATGCAATAGCACATGGTTTGACAGTAAAAAATATTGAATATGAACGGGAAAAGGTTTTGCCCATAAGTTTTGTGGGTGAACGGCAAGGTCGGAATAGAGTAGATTTTTTGATTGATGATAACGTGATTTTGGAAATTAAAAGAGTTCCTCAAATTTTCAGAAACAATTATCACCAATGTATGAGATACCTTACAAGTAGTGAAAAAGAATTATGTTTACTTATCAATTTTTATCCAAAATCTCTTTTTGTTAAAAGAATTTTAAAACCAAAGTTATTATAGGATTCGTAAATTGGGATTATTCGTTATTCGTAATATATTATGACTATTTTATTTTCCGGTGGGGGAACGCTTGGGCCAGTAACGCCGCTTTTGGCGATTCATGACGTATTGCGTGAAGAGTATCCAGATGCAGAATTTTTGTGGGTGGGCACAAAAAATGGTCCGGAAAAAGATTTGGTTGAACGAGTAGGTGTTGGGTTTATTCCATTGTCTTCTGGAAAATTTCGCCGGTATATTTCTCCGTTTTTCTTTATTGATATTGTTCGTATTGGAATAGGGTTTTTGCAGTCGTTATATCTTTGTTATAAGGAAAGCCCTGATATATGTATTTCTGCTGGGGGATATGTGTCTGTGCCGCTTCATATTGCGGCGTGGCTGTTTGGTATTCCATCATGGGTACATCAGCAGGATGTGGATGTTGGGTTGGCAAATACGCTTATGGTGCCATTTGCGAGGAGAATTACGACGGCACTAGAACGACATAGTAAATCATTTCCAAAACGAAAAACTATTTGGTTAGGAAATCCTATTCGTCAAGAGGTCTTATCTGGTAATAAAAAACAGGCGATCAAACGGTTTGGTTTGGATGCGTCGTTACCTGTAGTGTTTGCTACTGGTGGGGGAACGGGATCTCATCGGGTAAATCAATTGGTTACTCAGGCAGTACAACATTTAGATGGGGTGTGTCAGGTAATTCATTTATCTGGAAAAGATCGGCCTCAAGAATTAGTGCAACGTGCGGAAAAACATTTTGATTTTTATCATGTGTATCAATTTTTTACTGATGAAATGAAGGATGCGTATGCGGTTGCTGATATTGTTGTTTCTCGTGGTGGATTTGGAACTATTACGGAATTGGCTGCTATGGGGAAAGCCTCTATTTTGATTCCAAAGCCTGGGCATCAAGTGGATAATGTTACCTTTTTGGCAGAACAACATGCCGTTATTATTGTTGATGAACAAACAAGTGATGGAAATTTTTTGGCAAAAACTATTAAAGAATTACTTGCGAATACACAAAAAAGAAATCAGTTGGGGAAACAATTGCATAAGGTAATGCCACTCGCTACGAAAGAAAAAATTATTGAGGTGTTTGCAAAGGTGGTGAGACGATAGAGATATTATTATACCTGTACGGTATCTTCTCTTGTATGCGTTAGATAAAGAATGAGGAAAGAACGGTTAAGCTAATAATGGAAATCCATGTACTAATAATAATCGCGTCGGCGATTATTTTTTTCTTCATAGGGTATATTTCGGCAAGGGCAAAGTTGGTGAGTGCAACGGGCATTGCTGCTTCTATAATTGAGGGGATCATTGATCCTGCTGTTTTGGTAAGGAGTGTTGCTAGGATAAAAACGCTGGGCATAATAACAAGTTTGATACCACTTATGGTGACAGCATGCCAGAAGTCGCTATCGAATTCTATTTTTTTGGCCATGAACAATCCTATGGCAATAAGTACTACTGGTGACGCACTGCCTGCAATCATTTCTATGGTTCGGTCAATGCTATGTGGAAGTGTAATCCCTAATGCAAAACATATTGATCCAAGAGCAATGGCAATGAGCAGGGGATTGGTGATTATTTTTTTGATGACATGGAGAATGTTGACGGTATTTGATTTGTAGTATTCAAGGATGAATACACCGAGGGTAAATGCTACGCCAACATGAATTGCGATAAGTATACTTAATTCGCTTGCCGTTTGTGGATAGAGATCAAAAATAAATGGGAATCCAATGTACGCAACGTTTCCAAAAAAGGTACAGAAAATATAGGTAAGGGCAAGTTCTTTTTTTAATTTGAGTATTTTTGTGACAAGTGTGGTGATGAGAATGATGCCAATGAGTATGGCGATGTTTATGAGTACGATGTTTAGTGGCGGTAAAAATTCTTTTGTGGTGTGGGCAAGGCTATAAAAAAGGAGTGCAGGAAGGGCAATATAGATGACGTATTTGTTGAGGATTATTGACCAAGTGTCGTTGTGCGCGCGGCATTTTTTTGCAAATACGGGGAAGAGTGTGCATTTTTTGTTTAGGATGAAACGCAATAGTACTCCAATACAAATAAGAAAAAATATTGGTAAGATAGCGTTTAGGATGACAGGCATATATATTACAAATGACACGAATAATTCACATTTGTTTATTATTAGTTGAGTATATCAAATATTTTGTTGTTAAGGTATGTTGTTCGTCGTTATAGATAAAAATAAAATAGCCACCTTTTCATGTGACTATTTTTATGTGATCCGGGTGGGGCTTACCCCTTCGCTACGCTACGGGGCATAAACTTCTCGCCCAGCATAATAAAAATAAAACAGCCGCCTTTTCAGGCGACTATTTTATTTTTGTGATCCGGGTGGGGTTCGAACCCACGACCGTTGGCTTAAAAGGCCACTGCTCTACCAACTGAGCTACCAGACCATGGTTTTACGTAATTTGGGTCATTTATTAACGTTATTTCTCAATTAATTTGGCGCGGATATGATATACTATTAGAAAAATAATGTCAACCTTATGTTTTACCAAAAAAGTATATCACAATTATTTACCGAGTTTCAAACTAATCGAAAAGGGCTTACGGCGAAGGTTGTCGCTGAGCGTCTGAGTGAGTATGGTCGTAACATCCTCACGAAAGCCAGGGAAAAACAAAGTGCGTGGTCTATTATTTTGTTTAGTCAATGGAAGAGTCCTTTGATTATTATTTTGGTTGTTGCTGCAATTATTAGTGCGTTGCTTCATGAGTATATTGATATGGTGGTTATTGTGGCTACCATATTTATTAATGTTGCTATTGGATTTTTTCAAGAATATAAGGCAAGTTCTGCGCTTGATAAGTTGCGTCAGCTGGTATCATATCATGCGTTGGTAATGCGGGATGGAGTGAAACAACA
>CAZEYK010000050.1:0-7426 GCA_964516055.1 uncultured Gammaproteobacteria bacterium | reverse complement strand
TTATGATCACCTTTCGTATCTTCTCGAAAAGGATAGAAATATGCGTAGCTATTTTTTTCTTTTTTGTCCCCATTTATCTGTGAAGTTTCAGGTATTTATGGTATACTTTTGTATAGTTAGAAAGTTATTTTTTGAGAAATAATTTCTCATGTATTTTGCCTTTCAACAACTTCTCTTTGATATTAAGCGGTTTACCTATTACTGCTTGTTCCGATCTAAGTTTACGATACTCAGTCGTATTGTTTTTGTATCTCTGGTGATTACGGTTAGTTTTTGTTTTGTAAATGTTGTTGTTGCCCAATCTTTTGGTATTGAAAATGTGGGAAACATTATGATCAATATGATTTCTTCGGCAATTTTGTTTTTGTCGAAGTATGTCATGGCGTTTGGGATTTTTTTGTTAGAATTTTTTATTGAAGCTGCTGCCTACAATGGGTTTTCTGATGCGCCTCCTGTTTTGTTAGGATGGTTTATGATTCGGGATGTGGCAAATATGTTTTTTGTGATTTCTCTTCTTGTGATTGCTTTTGGAACTATCTTGGGATTAGATAATTACGAATGGAAAAAAACGTTAGGAAAGCTTATTATCGCCGCCATATTGATTAATTTTAGTAAGCTTATTGCGCAGTTTATTATTGATATTGCGCATGTGTTTACGATGACTTTTTTGAATGCCATTTCTGCCACAGCTGGAGGAAATTTGATTGCCATGTTTAGCTTTGACAAGCTGTTTAATGTTCTTGCTCCGCAGCCTGACCCAAACAGTGTGTTTGGAGCCTCGGATGATATTCGTTTTGATATTTTTGCGTCTGCGGTATTAATTTTGGTTTTTTCTGTCATGGCGATGGTTACGATTGGTGCGTATACGATTATTATGATTACTCGTATTGCGGCATTATGGGTTGCTATTATTTTGTCTCCGCTTGCCTATATTTTGTCTGTCTTACCACCTACGGAACGGTTTGCCAGTGAGTATTGGAGTCAATTTACCAATTATGTGATTGCTGCCCCTGTGATGGTGTTTTTCTTGTGGATTGCCTTTGCCTCATTTGGATCTGGAAATATTGCGTCAGAAATTGGAGTAAATCCGGGAAGTGGTGCCAGTATTGCGGGTGGTAGTGGTGCTGTTATACAAGGATTACCAACAAATCCATCGGTAGGGCTTTCTGAAGCAGGTACTTGGGAAAATATGTCGAGTTTTATTATTGCTATTGTTTTTTTGGTTGTGGGTATTGAGCGAGTACAAGCATTAAATGTAAAAGGAGGAAGTTTGGCGCAAACTGCCGTGAGCTGGGGAAAGTCAACGGTTGCTATTGCGAGTGGATATGCTGCTGGGCGATATTTGTATGAAGGAGCGACTGACCTTGGAAAAAAAGGAATCAAGGCTGCTGCATACCATGCACCACTTGGTGGACGGTTTTGGAAATCAACAGGAACTGCTGTCGCTGGGAGAGTTGGGTATGAATGGAATAAAAGAAAACAAGTACGAGAAGAAAAATATGCTGCTTGGGAAAAGAAACAGCAAAAAGAAGGGAATACGGGTCGTGTTTTTGCAGGGAGAGCGTTGGGGGTTGCTACTGGTGGATTGATTGTTGGGCAAACTGCTGCGCGGTATGAAAAAATTGCCGGTGATTGGAAGGACGCAGCAGAACGACAAAAATTTATTACTGATGAATCATTTGGAACGGGATCTACTACCGAAGCTGGAAAAGTAAAAACAAATGTTACCGCAAGGAAACGATCATTAGAACAAATGCTTGAGGAGAAAAAAGCGAAAAAAGTAGAGCAAGAAGAAATAGATATTATTCAACGAGTGGAAGATGCAGCATCTTCTGGTAAAAAAGCTGATTTTCATGAACAATCTGCTGTAGATAAATTGGGAGTGGCAGCTGCTGATCGGTATGCACGAGGAGAATTGGGAAAAGAAAAAACGGTATATGATGGTCGAAGAGCAGCAGGCGTTTTGAGGAAAAATGGAAAAGAACTTGAGGCTCAATCTGTGATGAAATCAGCCTACGCAAAAAATTTGAAAGCAGAACAAGAGGTATTTTTGAACATGGATTATAGTACACGTATTCAAACGGCAACGAAGATTGCTTCGAATATGCAAACAACGACAAATCCTGAAGATTTGAAAAAAATGCGTAGTGATATGGTAAAATTGCTTACGCTTGCTGCAGAAAATGGTGAAGAAGAATATAGTGAGATGTTGGGAGAAGTTCTTCAACAGGTGCATGGTAATAATGATTTTGAAATGAACCGTGAGGTAGAAGGACAACGTATTTTGGAAGCTACGACTGGTCGAGTGATAAATAACCAAGGAGATTTTCTTTCTGCTGAAAAATCTCTTTCTGGAACACAAACTTTTCGGAATTCTGGTGAATCACAAGCTGCTATGGCCGCTTTGGCGGGGGCGCTTAAAAAACAAGTGTCAGAGGGTGGTATTAGAGGTGTTGGGGCTATTGTTGAAGGTACCCCTGGTGATGCTACAAAATTTGGAACTGATTCTGATGAGTTTACGCCAATTAATTATCGGTTTGCTATGCATAATTTTGGTGGAACCACTATGAATACTCGGGCAGCAGAGGACTTAAAGCGTAAAAAAGGCACGGAAGAATATTTTCAACGGAAGATTAACTTTAAAAATACCACAACTTCTCATCGGTTTATGAATATGAAGGGAGATAAAATTCAGGGTATATCTGATGATGCCGCTAAGCAAATGGTGGAATCACTTGGAGGATTTGGGGATCAGCGAGAAGTTGCATCAGGATTTTCAGGAGATTTTGCTTCCACGAATGAAGCCACGCAATTTGCGAATGATGTTGCGCGAGAGGAATTTAAGAATCGCGTGCTTATTCCGTTGAAAGCTAAATATGCGTCTCCTAATCTTCAGTCGGTATTTAATAAATTGATGGAAACCCAATTTTCTGATTTTGCTGGTCCTCCTGGTGTGGTACCTCCTACAAACGCATATCAAATAAATCTTTACTAATAGTCATATGGTTGTATGAATATTGATGTCTTTAAGACAATTCAAACGATTGATCCGAGTAAGATTGCCTCATACAATGAGTTTTTTGATAAAGAAATTTATTTGCATGCCGATGTTCGAGAAGGTATTTGGAAAGCACTTCATGAACAGTGTAAAGGCATGACGCCACAAGAACAATATACGTATCGGCATACGTATTATGGGTGGTATGTGGCACTTACGTGGCGGATGCTTCGTTCGGTTTCTTTGGAAGATTTCCTTACTTACGTGATTCCTTTTCAAATTCCTGTCGCTTATTTACGAGATCTTGATGTGATGGATCAAATGATGTGGTATTTTTCTTTTCAAGCATTTGGTATTGAAGAAATACAAGCATTGTATGGAGAAATACAGGAATTGGTAAAAAATTCTTCAGCGATTGTTGGAAAGTGGCAGGGCAAAGAAGGGATGATGACGCTAAAGGATGTATTTGAAAAGGTGTCCTTTTATGATAATTCATCAAATACCGATTCACTCGCTCGTGCGCAATTTTTTACGGATTTTGAAAAAAGTTTTTTTGACGGTGTGGATGTGAATAATGAAAAACATCCCGTAATTACTGATGATATTGTTGATAATTTTTTTAGCTTCGTTCGATTTATATTGGATATTGATGTTGACAATATTTGGTACATGGTGGAACAACACAATGATCCATTTAAATATGCATTGTTGAAACAAGCAAAACAACAGGCATCTTCACCGATAAAAGAATCTTCTGTCTCTCTTGATTCTCCACCTGTTGATACTGCCGAGGCTGTTCCTGATATTGCTGATCCGCCGTCTTCTATTGATTTTTCAAAAATAAAGGAACGCGTTATCACTGAATTATGGGATTCTGCCACTGATACACAAATACTTACCAAACTTGCTGAACTGAGTGAAACACAAGCCGACCAGCGCATTAGAGATTTGTATTATTATGATGAAGAACAAGAGAAATTTGTTTGGAATGATCAATTATTGATTTCTTAGTATATGTCTGATTCACAACCACAAGCAACCATTCGGGTGCGAAAAAAAGACGGGACGTTTGTTTCTATGACTCCCGATGAGTTTGCTGTGTATCAAGCATCGACACACTCTTCGGGTACTTCTTCGTCTGTACAAACAACTCAAAAAAAAGAAGTAGAAGAAACATTTCCATCTTCACCAGCGCACGTATCTCCTCCTTTGCCACCACATTTTCGTCCGTATATAAAACCTCGATCGATGTTACGTCCCGTACCAGTATGGACAAAGGATAAGGATGTACCTCAACCACAGTCTGTTGACACGTCGGTTGTCTCTACTCCGGTAACTACTCCGGTATCGCCAATTCCTTCTAAACAGGTAGTCGTCGATGATAAAAAAAATACTACATATGTTGATATGAAAAAACGCTTAGAAGATCATAGCGTGGCTGCACCATTAGCCAAAAATTTACCATTATCTAATAATCAAAAACTTGCCCCACAAGGCATACATGCGTTATCACGAACTACTCCAGTTTCACATATTTTTGTTGATGAGGCACAGGCTGCGTTATCTTCACAACGTTCACCACAACCATCTGTTTCTAAAAAAGTGCAACCATCTGGATCATTGCCTCTGTCAGCAATGTCACAGGTGGGAGCGTCTGATAGATGGTTGCCGCGACACATGGAAGAGACTATTCGATTATCTCGAAAAACAAAAATGACGGATGTTCAGCCGCCACCAAAAGCCGCGCTAGCACCAGCTGTTGCTACTGCTAAAAAATATACCACAGGGCCTATTGATGAGATTGCACAACTTTCTTGTTCATTGTTACGACAGTTTGTTGCGGATCCTGCAGGGTATGCTTCTTTTCTTTTAGATAAGTTTACCACCCTCCAAAAGGATTCGTATCTTTTGTATTTGGAAGCGATTGATGCGTTTCATGAATCTCCGTTGTGGCAAGTATATCAACAAGTTGTTTCTGATTCGTTGTCTCAAAAACAATCAATTGAATCGTTAGTCTCATCAAAAAATCCTGCGTATGATGGAATGACCTATCCAGATTTTTTATCTCTCGTGTCAGTTACCTCCTATTTACAGATATAGCGTTTGTTTATGCAACAGTTTGTTGTTCCACAATTTATTGAGGTAGAAGATAAAATTTTTGGTCCGATTACGATCCGGCAATTTTTAATTATTTTGGCTGGGTCAGTGACGGGTTTTTTGGCATTTCGATTGTTAGACTTTGCACTATTTATTATTGTGATTGTGATTGATGCCATACTTACCCTTACCTTTGCTTTTGTAAAGATTAATGGGCAACCATTTCATTATTTTTTGCTCAATATTACGGAAACACTGCGTAAACCGGGATTGCGTATTTGGAATAAACAATTATCAACGGCAGAGCTGAATATGCTACGAAAATCTGGTATGGAAGAAACTGTCCAAAAAGAAACAAATGTAAAACAGGCAAAACGTCAGCGAATTCGTGATTTGGCACTTGTTGTGAACACTGGAGGCTACTATAGAAGTGAAGATGATGTATAATGAAAGAAACATTTTATGAAAAATAAAAAAGCCAAAGCACAAAAAGTAAAACGGCCATCAACACAGGCTCATTTGCCTATTACGGAAATTAAAGATGGTGTTGCTATTTTAAAAGATGGTACACTTCGGAGTGTATTATTGGTATCGAGTGTGAACTTTGCGCTTAAATCTGAAGATGAACAAAATGCGGTAATTTCTGCGTATGTTGGATTTTTGAATTCTATTGATTTTCCTTTGCAGATTGTGGTGCAATCTCGACAACTTTACATTCAACCGTATTTAGATAAGTTACAAGCGATTGAAAAGGAAGAAGTAAATGAGTTAATGCAAACACAAATTGCTGATTATCGTGCGTTTGTTCAAGAATTGGTGGAAATTGGAAAAATCATGACGAAACGATTTTATGTTGTTGTTCCCTATGATCCGTTGTCAAATAGGAAAAAGAGTTTTTTTGAGCGATTTAAAGAAGTTGCAAAACAGGCGATAACGGTAAAGTTAAAAGAAAAAAAGTTTCAAAAACGAAAGTATGATCTTGATTTGCGAGTGAGACAAGTGCAATCTGGTTTGGAAAGTGTTGGTTTGCAAGTTGTGCAGCTTGATACGCAAGCACTTATTGAATTGTATTACAGTACGTATAATCCTGATATTTCACTTTCACAACAACTTGACTCAGTTGAAAAACTGCAGATTAATGACATGTAGTCTTTATGGCATTTAAACCTATTTTTTCACAATCTAAAGGACAGAAACAGAAAAAAATCTCCAAGCAAAAAAAGGAGGTTGATGAATCGTTGGTTACTCTTGAGGAAGAACGTATTTATCGAGAGGGGACTGTCTCTATTCGCGATTTGATTGCGCCTTCCGCACTTCGAGTTGATTCGAGTTTTATTCAGTTGGGGGATACGTTTTTGCGAACTATTTTTGTGGTTACTTATCCAAGATATATTAGTATTGGTTGGAGTGCTCCTGTATTGAATTTAAATTTGACGATAGATGTTTCGATGTTTTTTTATCCAGTGAAAGCCTCTATTATTTTAAAACAGTTAAAGAAAAAAGTAGGAGCATTGGAAGCACAAATTAGTGCCGATGCTGAAAAAGGAGCTCCTCGTGATCCAATTCGAGAAACAGCACTTCGGGATATTGAACAGTTGCGTAATGATTTGACTCAGGGGATTGAACATTTTTTTCAATTTGCTTTTTATGTCACGTTGTATGCAAAAAATAAGGAAGAACTTGATCGTACAACTGAAGACATTGAAAATATTTTTGGGTCAAAATTGATTTATACCAAAAATGTTTTGTATCAGGCGGAACAAGGGTTTACTTCGTCTGTTCCTATTGGTATTGATGATTTGCAGGTGTCATTTAATATGAATTCTTCGCCAATTGCATCGTCATTTCCATTTATTTCTGCTGAGTTGACGAGCGATGATGGTATTTTGTATGGGATCAATCGGCATAACAATAGTTTGATTTTATTTGATCGGTTTAGTTTACAAAATGCGAACATGGTTGTGTTTGCTACCTCTGGGGCAGGGAAGTCGTATGCCGTAAAGTTGGAAGTACTCCGAAGTTTGATGCTTGGAACGGAAGTTATTATTATTGATCCTGAACGAGAATATGAGCATTTAGCAGAAGCTGTTGGGGGGACGTATGTAAACATTTCTCTTGCTTCTGAAAGTAAAGTAAATCCATTTGATTTGCCACGTCCGGTAAGTTCTGAAATTTCTACAGAGGATGTTATCCGAAGCGCGGTTATTACGATAAAAGGATTGCTTCGAATTATGTTTCGCGCTATTTCTGCAGCAGAAGATTCACTTCTTGATCAAGCGCTTCTTGAAACATTTGCCAAGAAAGATATTACTTCTCAATCTGACTTGCGTA
>CAZEYK010000049.1:0-8135 GCA_964516055.1 uncultured Gammaproteobacteria bacterium | reverse complement strand
TCAAATGGATGCAAAGCCAAATTTGCTTGTAAATCTTCCTCCACCACGGAATACAAATTTACCAAATCTTCAACACGTTTTGCCTGTACATATGCAGGAACCTGATCAATAAATGAACGAGAAAAATCGGCCCGAATATCATCAATATGCGGAGAAGAAATTTTTTGTGTTTCAGTATATAAACTCAATGTATTTGGTGCCAAATTATATGACGCACGAATGGCTTCTAGTGCATGAACATTGGCTCGTCCAGGTTGAACATTCGTAGTATAAATAAATAATACCGCCACAACAGTCACACCACCCAATACGGCAGGAGTAATATTTCCTGAAAAAGATTTCTTTTCAGCTTCCTTATGTTCTTGAGTCACTTGATTAACAAGTGCCAAAAACCAGAAAAAATATAAATATGAAGTAGGATTTTCAAATACAAATGAATTATGCACAAAATGGGCCACAAAAAATCCAATACCAAATGCAGAAACATAAATATCTACACGCCCTTTCCGATAAGCAACAACCAGCATGCCAATAGGAGCAACAAATAGCAATACATATGCCATAATGCCAAATATTCCCTGTACAGTAAACGTATTAAATAAAGAACTGTGCGCATTATCAAACCATGTTTCGCCAAACCCAAACTGTAAAAACTCAGGACGATAAAATTTATTAAATGCAAAAAAGTAATTATTTGGTCCCCAGCCAAATGCGGGCTTTTCTTTCCATGCCTCTATAGCGATTTTCCACGCCATCACACGAGTTTGTAAGGTATCCCCGGCTAGTGAGGAGTTTACCAATCTTCCCACAGCAGGTAAATTACGAACAAAAGACGTCTGGCGAAAGGCAAACAATGTTCCACATAAAATTAATCCGCCAATCAATATAATTATTAATCGTTTTCGCATCATTGCCTGACTTCGCATAGCAAAGGTGTAATACACCATTACACACACCAAACCAACTAACAAACCAACCAACGATCCCCGTGTTCCTCCAAACAAAATTCCCAAAAATCCAAAAAAAGCAATAACAAAACTGGCAATCTTCCAATAGGTATCAGTCTCTTTTATACCAGAAATAATTCCCAAAAAAAACAAAAACATCCCATAGCCACTGTAATAAATAGCATTCCCAAGTGTAGCAGACACACGACCAGATCCTCGATTAAGCAATAATTCAGGATTAACCAATTTTTGCCAAAAACCGATGATCATAACAATAGACCCCGCAAGCAAAAAAATACGAGACAAAAATTTCCACTCTCTCCATTCAGTAATCACTTCCGTTACCACAATATAATACAACACAAAATGAGTAATAGTAAAAAGCCCAAGCATCCGTTCATGATTGTCCCAAAAACTTTTATACCAATCTACTCCTACAAATGTAGAAATAAAGAAACTCAAAAAAAACAGCAAAACAGCCCCATGTACCCAGGTAAATCGTGGACGATATTCTTTCCAGGAAGAAATAAGTAATCCCGCATATGCAGCCAGCATCACAATGGTGATACTCCTGAAAAACAAAATTTTGGGAACAACAAATGGAAAAATAAATGAATCAGAAAACACAATAAGCGGCACAAAAAAAGATAACAAAATAAGTCCTTTAATAAATTGTTTCACATAAATACGTTTCATACAAAAATCAAGATAATCATAAATCTTTCGTAGTATAGCGTGAACAGACCATTATAGCAAGAACAAAAAAACACCCCCAAAAGGGGGTGTTTTTTATGTATAATCCACTATCCGTATTTGGATAATAGATACATACGATGTCGTATAGACAAGATATGACTAATATTACGCTTTTTCAAACGTGAACACGTCAGTATCAAGACCATATACATCACGTCCAGTAAACCATTGTTCAACTGTTTGAGAACTTTGTGTTCCTGAGTTGTCAGTCCATACAAAAGGTCCTGTGAACGCAGCGTCAGCCATTGCATTTTGCAATGTTTGTGACTCAAAGTGAGCAGAAGAGAAATCTTTGATACGTACTGAGATAGAATCTCCAGTAGCAATACCTGTGAAAGCTGCTTCTACAACATACGTTTTACTTGTTCCAGCAGAAATCTTTTGAACGTTGTTTGGACTTGAAGTACTTACAGCAAGACGAATTTCATTGTTAGTAGAGGCAACAGTAGTTGTTGCGGCAATCGCACTGCTAAGAGAAATTTCAGTACGACCACTACCTGTAACTTCGTAAAGTTTTATACTACCATAAGTAAGACATGCTCCAGCATCAGTTGGATTAAGATTACTTCCACATTCACCAGTAACATCAAGAGCAATAGAAGCCCATGAAATAGCACCAAGGCTATCAGCAGCAACTGAGAATTTGTAGATATCTTGAGTTCCACTGTTAAGAACAGTTCCTCCAGTAGATAATCCAGCGATAGTTGGAACAGACTTGTAGATTGCCATTTCGTCACCAGTAGGTGCTACATCAAGTGCAGCAAGACCAGCAGCGGCAGTAGTAGAAACACCAGTTACAGTATCTTGCGCAAGCGCAGTACCAGGTCCTTCTGTTTCTGCTTCAATAGCGTAGAGAGCAATTTTAACTCGTTGCCCAGAATCAGTAGCAGAATCAACATCATTGAAGACACCACGAATGGTAGCAACAACAGTTTGATCGTCTGCAATTTGAATTTCTTGAGAAGCTCCTTGCAATTCAAATCGTGCAACACCACTTACTGGTTTCTTTTCTTTTAGAACAGTTCCATTAACCACAAGTTGGTATGTTTTGATAAGAGCGTCAGCACTTGATTCAGCAGTATTAGCTGTAGCAGTTGATGTGTTGTTTGCAATGTAAAGGTCAGTAATATTTACTTGACCATCTGAAGCGGTAAGAGCAAATGACGCAAGGTCTTTCACTACATCACCGGTAGCAGAACCAACAGCATAGATAGAAGCGTTTGGTGAATCACCATCAACTTCTACAGTAAGAGAAGCTCCTGTTGAGATAGTAAGCGCAGCAGAGGCATCATCATCACTATATGTGATTTGTTCATCTTGAGCGTCATCAATCACAGAATCAGAACCATCCAATGTGAAAGTAAGTGAAGACGTAGCTTCAGCACCAGTATCAATGTTACCCATAAGAACAACAGATACAGTTTCACCATGTCCAATACCTAAGTTTAGATTTTGGAAAGTGAGTGATCCTGAGCTATTCATGTCATCAACTTCTCCACCAAGAGCAGTGGTTGATCCTTCTTCAAGAAGGTAAAATCCAGTGAACTTTTGGTAGTTATCAGTAACGTATGTTGCGTCACCACTAACAGCCATATCAAAGTTCAACGTTTGAACAGTGATATCAGATGCATTTGCAGCATCAATCACGAATGAGAAGAATCGTTGATCATCAGAACCAGCAATAAATGTTTCTCCTGATGAGTATCCATCATCTCGTGTAATTGTGAATGAAGCAGCAGTAATGTTTATTTCGTTACCAGTAACAGTACCAGTAAGATCAGCATTGGCCACGTTATTAGTAGACCCACCATCTTTTCCACAATATTCTGCACTATCAAAGTCAGTATTTGCTCCAGAATTACTAAATGTGAATTTATAGGTGTTTGTTGTTGCATCATTATCAAGATCCAATCGAACTTCAAGAATGTCGTTGTCATTAAGTTGGAATGTTTGATCAAAGTCGTAGTAGAACTCGTCAGTAGTAAGAGTATTATCAGTAGCAGTTCCAACGTCAGTATCTCTAGTTACAGAAGTAAGAGAAGAAGCCCGTTTTTCTGATCCTGATTCACTAATTAACCAAAGTTCAGCTCGTTCAATATCAGCATCAATAATAGCAGCGTCAGTTGATCCTAAACTGCTGTCATTAATAACAGAATCTGAATGCAAATATACTTTAAGTCCATCTACTGATACACATTGACCAAGGTCAACATCAGCAGCAAGAGCGATAACCTCTTTTGAATCTTTAGCATATTCTTCGTTGCTTGGAGTTCGTGTTCCATTTTGTGAAACAGTAAATTGTCCAGCATCGATAGTGTATGTTCGAAGTCTATTAGATGAAAGACCAGTAAGGGTCACTGCAGATCCAACATTTACGTCAGCTTCTACAAAATGAACATCACGAATGTCTTCAACTTCAAAGATAACAGTTTCAGCATCATTTGCTCCAGAAATTTCACCCACAACTTCAAATCGTCGTGTTTCACTATCTAAGAACATTTGATCATTTTCGTCAATAACGAACGTTACATAGTCACCCCAAACAATTACTTTTGAAGTAATAGATTGTCCATTATCTTCTCGAAGATCAAGATTATGAAGGTCGCTTAAATCAGCAGTTCCTTGCATTTGAAGTCGAATTGATTTGAAGATACCCTCATTTTCATAAGTAGAATCCCAGTCAATTTCGAACTCACCAAGAATTTCTTCTGCTTCTCCAGCTTGTACTTCTTGATTAGAACCACGCACAGAAAGTGCTGCAGTTCCTAGAGTGTATGAAGAATACACCATGTAGTTACCTTTTACTGAAGTGTAACCAAGTACATCAGCACCATTAGCTTGAACACCAACGATTTTGAAAGCGTCTTGTTCAGTACCATTTGGATTGGTAGTAGCAGCTGTTTGATCAAGGTTAGCCATCAAAGTGAATGTTACAGTATCACCAGCTCCAATTGTATAATTTGGAGAAAGTTCAAGTGTGTCATCACTTTGTACTTTTTGATCGTTTGTTACAGGGACCTCATCAACAACAAGCCAAAGCTTGTCAAAGTTTTGATCATCACCAAGTTGAAATCGTTCAAAAGTAATTTGTTCAAGAAGTGCATCTTCACTACCAGCTGTTACATTAAATGTAAGGTATGGAACGTGAGTAGCATCTTCAGGAACAAGAGTAGTTTCAGGTGTATCAGCACTAAGACTAAATGTCAATTCTCCTGATGGATCGTTATTTGTAGGAGGTGTACTACCATCATGTTGTGCTGGGTTAGATCGTAGTGATTCATATGTTACAGTATCTGAAGAAAGTTCAATTTCGTCAGCAACTGATTGTGCAACTTGATGTGCACATGGATCAACTCCGTCAACCATAACTCCCATTCCGTCCATAACTACGTATGTTTGACTAGAACCTGTTGCTTTGTACACAAATCCTTCATGAGGAATAGCGTCATCAAGCAATCCGCTAACAACAGTATAGTTAGACCAGAAAGCGAGGTCAACATCACGAACAAGAGAAGCCCATTTATCACCGTAAAGTGCAGATACGTAGTCACCAGTAACAGCTTTAAGCTGATTTCCTGGAAGAACAGCGTATACAGTTGGGTCAATAGTTCGTTTTACCAAGTTACAACTAGATCGGTATCCAACACCTGGATTTAGATCTCCACCTGGTTCACCAAAAAAATCTAAGATTCTTGTTGATGGGTCGATGTGAAGTACGTTTCTAACTTCTGGATCCTCTGGATACCAAGAAACATATTCACGATCACGTGGGAAATATACGATTTCCATGTCTGCATTTATAAAAAATACAGCGCCTTGGTATTCGATAAGATCTCCCGCTTCTACATCTTCTGGAGCAGTATATTGAGTGCTAGCCAAAGCTGCAGCTGGTACAAGAGCACCGAGTCCGAGCATTGAGAAAACAGTCACAAATACCACTGAAGCAGAAAATGCTTTTTTAATTGAGTTTTTCAATGTATTCATAATTGAATTAGTGTCTTATTCATCTAAACAATGAATAAGATAAAGATTATTACACAAAGTGTACCAGCGATCAGTATTGATCTCGACTTTTGCCAGACACTGAAATCTTCTTGAATATAAATCCAAGAAGAGATGCCGCAAAATGCGACTGCCCAAACCCTGCACTATTTGAGAGGGTGCCTACTGTATGGCACCAGCCTTCATACACAAGAAGTAAGAAGGCTAATGCCACACAGTAATTGGGCAAATTATTGCTCTTGCAATATGCGTATATACCTCTACAAAAGATACACACACATATTACAATAGCGCGAACAAATATATATTAAGGTAATGACTCACCACTACTTGTACTTGTCTCTGACGATTTTAGATCAACTTCTCCTACAAAATGATCAAGCGTTTCAGTTCCTTCTTGAATTGCTTTTACTTTGTTTAAAGCACCACGCAAATCGTTTTCCGCCAACAATCCAACTTCTTGAACAACTTTTTTCACTACGTCAGAAGCTTCATTATTCGTTACAGTAGGAGTTGTATTAATAGGAACAGTTGATGTTGTTAAAGGAAGGCTGCTGGTAGAAAGAGAAACCGTTGTGGTGGAATCACCAATATGCATACCTATTAACGAAATAGTACTACTTGTTTCACCAAAACCATTAGTAAGTATTCCATCTACTGTAGATGACGCAAGTTCTCTTTTTATGTTACGCTCTTGCACTTGTTCAACAACAGAAGCTGCTTTGCTTTTTACCAAATCAAGAATAATATTTTTACTTTCTTCTCCAGAAAATGTTTCTGGAGTATCAGAAAGTGCCTTTGTCACAACCTGATCAATAACATTAGTATCTGCATGCTCCACAAATAAAGATACTTGTTCTACCTTCTCTGCTAATGCTTTCGTTTTTTCTCCCATTGTCCCACCATGAGCATCTTGCAAATCAACAACAGCAATAATATCTCCAACATTTTTTGATAACTCAGAAGAAATGTCCTTTACCGTATCACGAAATTGTACCGCAACGTCAAGCACATTTTCAGAAGACCCACCGTCTAACACTCGTACTTGTTTTTCCGCAGACACAATATTTTCTTCCAGAGAAGACACAGATTCTTCAATATGCTTTACTGAATCTTCTGAATTAACTTCATTAGGATTTTCTTGTTTTTTTTGTTTAATTACGGCGATCTCATCATTCCGTCGTGACGCAAACTCCAAATGTTTTTTTACTTTTTTTGTTGTGTCCGTAGTAAGAGCAATTTGGGCATACTCATCCGCACGTTTGACACTATATAAAAATTCTCCTGGCAAACTATTCGCAGAAGCAACACGAACTCCCCAACTACCCAAAATAACCGCAAATGACAAAAATACAATCATAAACGGTCGCGCAGCAAACGTAAATTGTTTAGGAACAAATAAAGTAAAAAATGATAATATTTTTTCACCGATACTCGCAGAAGAAGCACTAACAGAAAGATCTGCCGTACCCTGAATACGAGCGATCATTGTCGAACGTTGATCAGAAACCCAAGAAGCATCAGGTCCTATCTGATGTGTAATTGAGGATAATTGAGATAATTGTTCAGCAATATCTCGAGACATAATATAATAAAGTAAACAAAATCTATAACGACGTATTATCATCAACCAATGCCCGTAATCGCGTTGTTGCTCTATGTAGCATTACACGGACAGCCGTTGGGCGCTTATCCATAATATCAGCGATTTCTTTAATAGAAAGGTCTTCAACATATCGAAACAAAATAACTTCTTGATAATCTTGTTTCAATCGTTTCGTCAATGCAAACAATTGCTGAATATCTTGATCTAAACTGACACGAATTTCAGAAGACTGTGTTTCATCTGGCAATTCCTGAACATCTTCCAAATGAACCGTTTGAACCTTTGCTCGAGCACGATAGACATCAATAATCTTATTACGCGCTGTTTGATACAAAAGCCCTCGAAAACTGCTCACAGTCCTATCAGAAGTCGTAAGATACTGCCACATTTGCAAAAACACATCACTAGTGACATCTTGCGCAGCATCCTTATCAGATAATTTAAAGAAAATGAACCTATAAAGTGACTCTACGTAGTTATCGTAAAGTAAAGCAAAAGCTTCAGCATCCTTTTTGGTTCGTATAAGGAAGAGTAATTTTTTTTCTTGAAAACTTTCCTTCATATAATAAGACGGGAATACAGGAAAAGTGTTACACCCTGTAAACGAAAAGTGTCATTAGCATACCAAAAATAGTACAAAAAAACAAGATAATTAGCCCAAAAAAAGCAAAAAATAATAATAGTGCACAAAAACCAGCCCATACTTGACAAAACAAGAAAAAAAGCATAGTATTTTGTATACAATGTTTTATACAAATAGGAAATATATGCAAGAATATACCAAGCAAGTCATACGCGTATCAATCTCAGAGGCTGCACGATTA
>CAZEYK010000048.1:0-8698 GCA_964516055.1 uncultured Gammaproteobacteria bacterium | reverse complement strand
ATAGAATCCTTATTTTTCACCAACAACATCACCACTGCCATAGATGTTAGCCACGCCCGCGGAGTCATTTTGCTCACATGTAAAAAACACAACGCACGATATATAGACATCACTCCCACTCAAGTAAAACAATGCATGACTGGGTATGGAAAAGCAGACAAAAAACAGATGCAAGACATGGTAAAGCGGGAATTACAGTTGGACAGTATCCCAAAACCAGACGACGCCGCTGACGCCCTTGCTATTGCAATTACCGCCGCTGCAATGCACAAAATACGGTAACAGATAGATAACAAAATACAGGATAAAATAAGGCAAAAAAGTGGCGTAAATAAGCCAAAAAGTAGCCAAAAAGGATACCGTTTTTTTTCCAAAAATATGTGGATAATCATTGACATTTTGAAACGTTTTTGATATATTTCTTCAGTATTAATTAGTGCACGTTTCTACGTGTACACGGACCATGCTTTCACATGCTAGGCATTGGCCCGATAAACATCAGGCATGTTATGCTAACAAAGCAAAAAAAGAAGCGGATCATCAAAAAATTCCAGCTTCACGAAGGAGACACAGGGTCAAGCGAAGTACAAATTGCAATCCTTACCACCGAGATCAATGAACTTGCCGGGCATCTCAAAGTGCACCACAAAGATCATTCATCACGAAGAGGACTGCTCAAAAAAGTAGGAGAACGTCGTCGATTGCTTCGGTACCTCCAAAAAGAAAATTCTACCTCATACGAAGCACTTGTTATCGAGTTAAAACTCAAACAAGCTCGTGCACTTGAAAAGAAAAAACTTTCAAGAAAAAAGGTAAGAAAAAGCGATCCTGTCGTAAACAAGACAGACGATACAAAAGATGAAACAATCAAATAAACAACCAAAGAATCCACTTAAACACCCCGACCAACGTGTAGGGGTGTTTATTGATGTTCAGAACTTATACTACAGTGCAAAATACTTGCACCGTAGAAAAGTAAACTTCGGCAACATCGTCAAAGAAGCTGTTGCCGGAAGAAAACTTATTCGTGCCATTGCGTACGTAGTACGTACTGAATCGCAAGATGAAGCACCATTTTTTGAAGCATTGTATAATCTTGGAATTGAAACACGAGAAAAAGATTTACAAATCTTCAACAGCGGAAACAAAAAAGCAGATTGGGATGTTGGACTTACAGTAGACGCAATTCGTCTTGCCCCAAGCCTTGACGCCATCGTTATCGTTTCAGGTGATGGTGATTACGTGCCACTCGTAGAATACATCCAAAAAAGCACAGGAAAACAAGTAGAAGTTGTGGCATTTGGAGAAACAACGTCAAGTCGGCTGATTGAAGAATCAGATGATTTTATTGACCTCAGTGAAGATAAATTTAAATTTCTCATTGCCGACAGAAGACCAACACCCACGAAAAAAAGATAATTTACGAATTGACAAATTTTCAATTGAAATAAATTGGTAAATTGAGAATTCGAAAATTAATTTATGCGTTGGTCTGAAGACATATAGGTTCCCAAAAAGGGATCTAGCGTATTCAGATCAATAGCTAACACATAGACAAACATATGTTAGATATCAAACGTTGGTCAACAAACTGGGGGGGAAGAGAATTAACAATAGAAGTTGGGCGCATGGCCCTTCAAGCCAATCAAGCGTGTACCGTTCAATACGGAGATACTGTGATCCTTGCTACCGTGGTAATGAGTGATAGCCTACGCGACGTCGATTACTTTCCACTCATGGTAAGTTTTGAAGAAAAATTGTACGCAGCAGGAAAAATTAAAGGATCACGATTTATCAAACGAGAAGGACGTCCAAGCGACGAGTCTGTTTTGGCTGGTCGTGTGATTGATCGTGCGCTTCGTCCACTTTTTGACGATCGTATCCGAAATGATATCCAAATTGTGGTGACCGCATTATCAGTTGATCAAGAAAATGATTCCGAAATCGTTGGGTTGCTTGCCGGAAGTATTGTTCTTGCCCTTTCAGATATTCCATGGAATGGTCCTATTGCAGGAGCACGCATCGGACGAAAAGATGGAGAATTTATTCTCAATGCCACGTCAACACAAAGAGAAGAAGGAACTCTGAATCTTGTTGTTGCAGGAACCCCAGAAAAATTGGTTATGGTAGAAGCAGGAGCAAACGAAATCAACGAAACAGACATGCTCGCCGCAATCAAATTTGGACTTGAAAACACTAAGCCTATTCTTGATCTTATTGCTACCGCACAAGCAGAACTTGGTATCAAAAAAAGAACAGTAGAAGAAGTGCTCGAAGCAAACGGCGTAAAAGCAATTGTAGAAGAAGTAAAAACAATGACCAGTGCGTTTGTTGCGAGTATTGCTGACACCATGATTTTCAATTCAGAAAAACATACCAAAAAAGAACGATCACAAATGGTCAAAGATATTAAAGAAGCGGCAAAAAAACACCTCACAGAAAAAGGAATTGAAGAAGATGATCAGATGCATGGACTAAAAAATATTAAAGAATTTGTCTGTGGAGAAATTAGCAAACGTATTTTAGAAAAAGAACAACGATTAGACGGACGATCACTCACTCAAATTCGTCCACTTACATCAGAAGTTGATTTATTTCCACGTGTGCATGGAACAGCAATGTTTATGCGTGGAGACACACAAGTTATTTCATTTGTTACACTTGGTGCCCCAGGAGATGTGCAAACACTCGATACAATGGAAGAAGAAGGTACCAAACGATACATGCATCATTATAACGATGCGCCATATACCTATGGGGATGTTTTCCCAATGCGTGGACCAAGTCGACGGGCTATTGGACACGGAGCACTTGCCGAAAGAGCACTTGAACCCGTGTTACCAAAAACAGAAGATTTTCCATACGCTATCCGCGTTGTATCTGAAGTTATGGGATCAAATGGATCAAGTTCAATGGCGTCAACGTGTGGATCCTCACTGTCACTCATGGCAGCTGGTGTACCAATTAGTAAACCTGTTGCCGGAATTGCTATGGGACTTGCTACTGATAACAATGGAAAATGGAAAGTCCTCACCGATTTGCAAGATGTAGAAGATGGAAGCGGTGCTATGGATTTCAAAATTGCTGGAACAAAAGATGGAATCACTGCCATGCAAATGGACACAAAAACACAAGGAATTCATTGGGACATCATTGAACAAACAGTCAAACAAGCTCATACCGCCCGAATGGAAATCATAGAAGTAATGACTACTTGTATTGCAGAGCCTCGTGCTGATCTTTCTCCATACGCACCAAGAATTGTTACCATCACCATTGACCCAGAAAAAATTCGTGATGTTATTGGACCAGGTGGAAAAACAATTAATGAAATTATTGATAAAACAGGAGTTTCTATCGACATCGAACAAGATGGTCGTGTGATGATTACTTCAGCAGATGGAGAGGGAATGAAACGAGCCATCGCCATGGTGGAAGACCTTACTCGCGAAGTTATGCCAGGTGAAGAATTCACCGGGAAAGTAGTACGAATCGAAGATTTTGGAGCATTTGTAAATCTTCTTCCAGGGAAAGACGGACTCGTCCATGTTTCAGAAATTTCATGGGAAAGAACAAACAAACCAAGCGACGCACTTAAACTCAATCAAGAAGTAAAAGTAAAAGTAAAAGAAATTGATAACCTTGGAAGAATCAATCTTTCCATAAGAGCACTTCTGCCAAAACCAGAAGGATATACCGAAAGACCACCAATGAGTCGTGGACCACGGCCAGGAGGGAATGCAAATCGTCATGGTGGACCAAGCAGAGGAGGAAATAATCACGGTGGAGGATCACGACCTCAATATCAAAATAGTCGTCCACCAATGGATAGATCCCCTCGACCACATACTGATGCGCCAAAAACAGCACCAGCATCATCTCAACCAAAAGCTGACCAACCGAAGGCTGAAAAAAAAGGATTCTTTGATAGACTCAAAGGAAACAAATAAAAATGTAGGTTAGACATATCAAAAAAGAAAAGGATTCATCACAACGAGGGGTCCTTTTTTATTCAATATATTGACGAACAAATCAAAACATGGTTTAATCCACTCGTTCATTTTCACAAAAAATGCTGGAGTGGTGAAATTGGTATACACGCTGGTCTTAGGAACCAGTGCCTTCGGGCGTGGAGGTTCAAGTCCTCTCTCCAGCACAAGTTAACACGCGTTAGGTAATTGAATTTTATTGTATGCATATAGAATTCGAGGCCACCTTTGTACACATAGACAAAGAAAATATTCGTAAAAAATTAGACGCACTCAGTGCGTCTATTGTGCATAAAGAGTATATAATGAAAAGAATGGTATTTCATCCGCCAGTAGAATCCAAAGGATCATGGATGAGGGTACGGCAGGAAGCAAACATCATTACCATGAGTTATAAAAAAGTAACAGGTAACAACATTGAAGATCAAAAAGAATCGTTGGTTACTGTGACAAATTTTGATGATGCGGTTCAATTTCTTGAATCAATAGGGGCAAGGAAAAAAGCCTATCAAGAAAACAAACGAGAGTTATGGAAACTCAACGAAGTAGAAATAACTATTGATACATGGCCAGGATTATTACCATATATAGAAATAGAAGCACGCTCTGAAAAATTAGTACAACAGGTAACAAAACAATTAGGATTTGAATATAAAGAAGCAATATTTGGTGCCGCTGATGAAATATATTATCGAGAATTAGGTGTTCCCAAGTCGATAATTAACGATCATACGCCGGAAATTACGTTTCAACATCCACCAAAAAAATATGTCGCTTGAAGAAATATTTTTCGCGGCACAACTTGATCAACATATTCATTCCATTGATTTACATGAGTATGCCACCGTGCCAGAAGCACTCGAACAACTCGAACGGCAGTTGTTTTTTTGTTATCAAAAACATATATCATATTGTCGTGTCATCCATGGCATTGGCGAAGGAATACTCATGACCCACGTACATGGAGCATTAGCAAAAAATCCTATGGTTCAGGGGAGTCAATGCCAAGGAGGAAGTTGTATCGTGGTACTATAAAAAATATTTGGTATACTATTTGTATATGGAAAAAACAGACCTAAAAAAAATAGTAAGTTCATTGGGAGTCATTTTCGTTATAGGAGCGGTATTTATGTTGTATACTTCTTTTGCAGAGAACCAAGAAAATACAAGTGAACAGCCAGAACAGTACAATGCCTTACCAGAAACAATGCCTTCAGACATCACCATGACTTGGTCAAAAGTATCCTCTGAACGAAAAGGAAAAGGCCCTCCTGTTATTACTTATCATATTGCAAATATAACAAGCACAGGCGGAGACTACACACAGCAATGGACAAATAATGGCAGAGAAGAAAAAGAAGAACATACACTTACATTTTCTCAGAGTAATTTGGAACAAGTATACAGGCAACTTCAAAACAATTCGTTTGATGCTATTACCACTCATCCAGGAGAAAAGGGAGGAGATATAGTGTCAGTAAAAATATCGTGGGATGAAGGAAAAGAACAACGAATAATTGCAGACAATGAAACACAAGATATCGACACGCAATGGGTAGATGAATTCAATCAAGGAACACAACGTATTGAACAATTTATTCTGAATCACATGCAATAAAAAACAGGAACGATGTTCCTGTTTTTTTTAGGGCATCACGGATAGTTAGTAATGATAAGATTTTCCATGCATAATGGTAATTGCTCGATATAATTGTTCCAGCAAAAACACACGCATCATCTGATGGGGAAAGGTAAGTTGAGAAAAAGAAATCGTTGCATCAGCTCGCTCAAGAATTGCTGCATGTAATCCTCGAGGTCCTCCAATCACAAACACAACATGCGTCCCGTCCGCAGTTTTTTTATCCAAAAATTCCGAAAATCCAACAGAAGAAAATTCGGTACCATGCTCATCAAGCGCAATAACAAATGATCGATCAGGAATATGTTTTAAAATCTTTTCTGCTTCTTTTGCTTTTGTTATTTCTGCTGGGTCATCTTTGCCAAATGATTCCTCAATGAGTTCGTGTATCGTTAATTTTATATACGGGCCAAGACGTTTTTCATATTCAGCCGCCGCTTCACGCCAATAAGATTCTTTAAATTTTCCGACACTAATAATGGTTATATTCATAAGACAGTGGTTATGTTGTTTTCAGACCTTTTAAATGTTTTAACTGCGCAATTAAAATAAAACTAATAATAACTAAAAGTGACCACGAACCAATTTTATGGATAGAAACGGTTGTCCACGTTACCAGTTGATCTGGATATTTCCATGCGCCAAAAAAGGTAGAAATGTTTTCTGCAATCCAAATAAAAAAGGCAATCAACACAAACGACACCACAACAGGCATCTTTCTTATTTCTCGTAGTGGGGTAAATTCTACCGATGTTTTTGAAAAAAGAATAATGGTAATACCCATCAACAACCATCGGATATCATACCAAAAATGATGGGTAAAAAAATTGAGATAAATAGCCACGCATAAAATTCCACTCAAAAAATATCGATGAGGGTGGACAAGGTGTACATCAAATCGTCGCCATGCTTGTGCAATATAACTCCCAACTGCTGCATACATAAATCCACTATACAATGGGACGGTTCCAATTTTGAGATACCCAAACTCCGGATAACTCCATGAACCAATAGCTGGATGAGTTTTGAACAGTTCAAGCAGTAAACCAATCACATGGAATAGTGCAATCGTTTTTACTTCATCTATCGTTTCGATCTTTGTAAATACCAAAATAATTTGAATCAATACCGCCCCAAGAAACAAAAAATCATACCTGGGTAAGCCAGGAATCATGATTTTGTGGGAAAGAAAAAGAAGCACAAAAAAAGACCCAGCAAACACACAAGATTGTGCTTGTTTCAGGCCGAATATAAGAAATTCGTAGAGGGAGTTTTTGATCAGGTGAGAAGAAATCATAATGGTCATGTAATAGGTAGCATGGGACCGCAAAGTGAGTGCATACTATAGGCTACAGGGTACCGGAAATATATGTATTTTTAGCATAGATTTTCCCCTTAGTACAGCCGTTTAAATAGAATTTATTTATCCCCATGCTAAAAGACTTGACAAGTTATCACACATATAATAGAATGATCTCGCTGCTAAAAACAGTAGCAACCATCTAAAATTTTGACTACTAGCCTTGATGCGGAAACGCACAAGCACCACGTCCTAGCATTGCTATGACCTCTGGCTACTCGGATACATGTATTATCTATCAACAATATCATGTCACACCTATCTTACAAACGAGTAATCACAGAGATCTAAAACACCGCTAGGTATATCACAACATATCTAGCCGCTTACGCGGCTTTTTACTTCCTCAAATTTATATCATCCCTTTCTCTAAGCATATTGGAAAAAGTAATGAGATAGATTACGAAAGAACCTTACAATTCAACAAACAAATCAATGTTTAGCAGACATTAAACTTTAATGTAAATTCTATGAATTTACATTACGAGAACTATTATATGTTTTCGTAGTGCGCATTATAAAAGCACATGGTGGATGCCTAGACACTAAGTATCGATGAAGGACGTGGCAACCTGCGATAAGCTTCGGCGAGGTGGTAAGCAACCTGTGACCCGGAGATGTCCGAATGGGGAAACCCGGCACGAGTAATGTCGTGTCACCACATACTGAATACATAGGTATGTTGGAGAAGACCTGGCGAAGTGAAACATCTCAGTAGCCAGAGGAAAAGAAAATAACAAAAGACTTCTTTTTTCTTACCTTAGTTCTGTATTATCTTCGGATAAGATAGAAATAAGGTAGTTGAGAGAAGTTATGATTCCGTTAGTAGTGGCGAACGAATGCGGAAGAGCCTAAACCATAACTGTGTTGGTGTGTTAATGGATGATCTTCGGATTATTTTGAAACATGCCTTAAAGGACAGGCCGTTGCAGATATGGTGTTGTAGGATGTATTGTCCGGTAACCTGAATGGCCGGGTGATATGTATATCTTGTATAGTAGAAGACTCCTGGAACGGAGCGCCAAAGACGGTGATAGCCCTGTATACAAAATATGTTATATATATCATGAATACATTCCTGAGTACGGCAGAACACGTGAAATTTTGTCGGAATCCGTCGCGACTATGCGATAAGGCTAAATATACTTAGTGATCGATAGTGAACCAGTACCGTGAGGGAAAGGTGAAAAGCAGCCCGGTGAGGGCGATGAAATAGTTTCTGAAACCATGTGCTTACAAGAAGTTGGAGCCCTAGATTCGTTCAGGGTGACAGCGTTCCTATTGAAGAATGAGCCTGCGAGTATGCTGTGTGTCGCTTGCTTAAGAGCCTCTGGTTCGAAGGCATAGGGAAACCGAGTCTTAACCGGCGTATGGTGGCACACACATGACCCGAAACTGGGTGATCTATCCATGGCCAGGTTGAAGGAGCGGTAAAACGCTCTGGAGGACCGAACCGACTCGCCGTGCAACACGAGCGGATGAGCTGTGGATAGCGGAGAAATTCTAATCGAACTCAGTAATAGCTGGTTCTCCTCGAAATAGCTTTAGGGCTAGCTGTATGTGTTCCTGTTAGGGGTAGAGCACTGGAAATGATTGAGGCGGCTTGCCGTACTCACCGTTATCAAACTCCGAATACTAACAGTCAAAAACATGCAAGTCAGACTGCGGGGGCTAAGCTTCGTAGTCAAAAGGGAAACAGCCCAGATCGCA
>CAZEYK010000047.1:0-8823 GCA_964516055.1 uncultured Gammaproteobacteria bacterium | reverse complement strand
TGGCTCAACAAAAGAAAAAACAGGCTCTTGCGAACCTGTTCGTTCTGTATTGCTCGACGGGTGGGATTCGAACCCACGACCAATTGGTTACATCTAATCTCTCAGTTTCCTGAAAGGATGGACTATATCATCACCCTCGCCGAGTTCCCGGTCGAAGCCGGGTCGTTAGGGTGCGGAGCGCTTCCCACCTCGATTAAACGAGGCAGTACTCCCATGCTAAGCCTTGATAACCTGTTACAGTACAAGGAGGGATAGTCTCTGAACCTTCTGTATATGCGCACAAACATTCATTTTGTACATTCGCTATCGCATACACAGCTTGGATGCGGATTACCATGTTCTAAAAAAAAACGTCAGGTTTCCCGCAGTTCACTCCGTGTTCATCTTGGTGTTTCCACCAAGAGCTGCTAATTAAAGTCTACAGCCAACTGCTCTACCACTGAGCTACCGTCGAATAAATTGTAAAACTGATAAATCAGTCGTTCGGAGACAGGGATTCGAACCCCGATAGCCAGGACCAAAACCTGGAGTCCTACCATTAGACGATCTCCGAATAGTATTCAGAAAGTACACATTCAGCCATACACAGGCTACTGAGACAATCTTCGAATATACGAAGAAAAAAGAGCCCTACACATTCAAATGCTTCCGCATAGCAAGGAGACTAGACATCACCGTAAGAAATAACACGGCAATAAACTCAACTCCAGCGATCAATAGTATATGTAAGATGAAGTAATTTGTCAAGATAAGTTCTTCCCCAAATACCACAGAGATATATGGGTCCAAATATCCCAAAGCTACCAAGGTCAAAGAATACGAAATCACCATACTCGCTACACTAAACAAAAATGCCGCCACAAGATATGGCCCCTGGACAAACCAATTTGTTGCCCCAACCAACTTCTTAATACTAATCTCCACCCGCTGTGTATAAATAAGCACCCGTACCGTATTTGAAATAATGAAAAAAGCAATAACCGTAAACAATGCACTCAGCATCAACGTAAACCGTTCAACATTGGTTGTAATGGTATTTATCTTATCAATAGCCTGCTCAGTATCCGCAAAACTTTTTGCTTCAATAATCGTTTCATATTCAGGAATCTGAAGCGAAGAAATAATCTTTTGGTAATCACTAGGTTGACGTGTTTTTACTACCATTGTCGCCCCCAATGGATTTTCTTGCAACTCATCAAGAGAAGCAAGGATCTCGGGATTATCCTGATGCGCTTGACGAAACTGTTCAATTACCTCTTCCCTTCCAAAAAATTTCACAGAAACAACTTCTGGAAATGACTTCACATATGATTGAACTTCTTCAATTTCATCACTGTTTGCTTCATTATCAAAATAAATAGTTACATCAATTTTATCCTCAATAGAAAACTTTGCATGATCCGTCAACACCCTCACCACGAGCAAACTATTTACCGAAAGAAGCATTAATACCAAAATAAATACTGTCATGACAGACAAACTAAAATTTCGGAGGACATCCTGAATGGCAAAAGTAAAAACACGAAAAAGAGATAACATGTAATACATTCAATCTGACAAAATTGCCAGATACCAATTAAAAACTAACAACCCACAACTAACCTCACTCGGTCAATTGTCAATTGTTAATTATCAATTGTCACAATCGATATTTCCCGTGCTTTTCATCAGAAAAAATGGATCCTTCATGAATCGTCACCACCCGCCGACGCAAATGATTCACAATATCCCGATTATGCGTAACAAGAACAATTGTTGTCCCAAATTCATTAATTTTTTTGAGAATATCAATAATCTCTTGCGTATTAATCGTATCAAGGTTCCCCGTTGGCTCATCTGCCACCAAAATTTTTGGTCGATGCACCAGAGAACGAGCAATAGCTACCCGTTGCTGTTCACCACCAGAAAGCTGATGTGGATATGCGTGCTTCCGATGTTCCAATCCCACAATACTCAACACCTGTGGCACCACACTCCGAATACGAAAAAAATGTTCACCCGCAACTTGCAAAGCAAACGCCACATTTTCATACACAGTCTTTTGAGGTAATAATTTAAAATCCTGAAATATCACCCCAATCTGACGCCGAAGAAGCGGGATATCCTTTTGCCGAATACGCGTAATATCCCAACCACCAATAGTTACTCTTCCTTGCGTTGGACGTTCTTCTGCAATAAGTAATTTCACCAGTGTTGTTTTTCCAGTTCCACTCTGCCCAACAATCGACACAAAATCACCAGCATCAACCTGCAAATTAATTTCATTAAGTGCGGTTGCTTTTCGTGTATATTTTTTTGTAACACCTTCAAGGGTAATCATAGATAAGCAAAAATCAATACAAGAAGTATACCACAACTTAAAACAACAAAAAACGATCACATCCACATGATCGTCCATTCTTCTCTTTTATTTTATTTAATCAACCCAACAATATATTGAGCCCACGAGCAGGATCGAACTGCTGACCTATGCGTTACGAATGCATCGCTCTACCAACTGAGCTACGCGGGCAAAATGACCATCCATATTCTACACAATATTCATACAAAAAATCAAGCCACCCAAGGACAATAGCATAAACTACACAAATATCCACAAATAAAAAACATCCTCACAGCGAAGGATGTTTAAACTATTTTTACAACAGTACCAACTTATTGCTTTGTAATATCTGCAAACGGATCATGCACATTCAACTTCAACTCAATATCTGCTTGCTCCAATTGTGTATTCACAAACGTCGTAAAATCTTTATTCATCCGTTTTTCATCCACTTGGACAATGTGATACCCAAATTGCGTTTGTACAAGTTCATCACTCAACTGTCCAGGCTCAAGTACAAATGCTGCTGCCTCAAACTCAGGAACCATCAAACCTCGCGCAAAAAATCCAAGATCACCCCCGACATCTTTTGTCCCATCGGTACCAAATTCTAAAGCAAGTGTAGCAAAATCCTCTCCAGCCTTAATTCTATCAAGCACTACTTGTGCACGCGCCTTTACACTATCATCAGATTCATCAGCTTCTGGCTGAAATAAAATATGTCGAGCATGTACCTCTTCAACCATATATGTATCATCAACAGCAAAATTTGGATCCAAAAATACTTGTTGCAGTTTATCTTCTAACGCAAGTGGACGAACCACATTATCCACAAATTCATCAAATGTCCATCCATACAAATCCATAATTTGTGTTTGTGCCTCTTCTTCTGAAGGAAATTCAGACAATACTTTTTCCCGTTCAGGAGCAAGATCTTCATCACTAACCTTAACATCAAATTTTTGAGCTAACTCCGCCAAAATAGTATTTGCGGTTAATCGCACCAATACTTGATCAGAAATTTGTTCATCCGTAATTGGGACAGGCTGTTCAGATACTTTTTTATAAAAACTCTTAAGCGCAGTCAAATCACGAATATATGCCGTATATGGCACTTCCCTATCATTTACCTTAACAGCGGCAAAATGAAAGGTATCAGCCATACTCATTACAAAAGGATGAGTAGAAACATTCTTGGCAGCATACGCACTTCCACCAATAACACCACCACCAATTACCACAATTGCCCCCAATAGGCCAATAACAAATACTCGTAAATTATTTTTTTTCTTCTCTGGAGAAGAAACAGGAGCTTCAGCCTTAATGGCCGGTTGTTCTTGCATATCCATAGTAACTATATATACATTAAAAAATTATGATGACAGGTCTTTATGAATAAAATAATACCACCATTTAATAGGATTACTCAAGCCCCCCTGAACATGTTCCTCCCCAGCATCAACTTCTTCATAAATCGTAGGAGTATTTACCACAATAACATGTTCTCCGGGTTTTTTGTATTGCAACTCTTTTCGTGCCGTTTCTTCCACAAAGGTATCACTCATCACATAGTCCAAAATTTCCAATGATTCGAGTTTCTTTTTTTCAAGCGCACCTACTTCTCCTTGCAACGCCTCAATTTCTTTGTGAATATGATAATCTTGATAATAATTACGAAAAAAAGCAAATATAAACAAACAAGACAACACCAGCCCACAAATCAAAAAAAGCGGTGAAGAAAAAAACCGTTGAATAAAGATTCCATGTGCACGTTTCTTGAGCATACAACCATTAGTATATCACAAACTATTCTCTCGCAATAATAGCCGCACGAAGAACAGAACGATCATCCCACGGAATCAACGATCCTTTCACCACCATTGCCTGTTCACTTCCTTTTCCCGTGACTAAAATAATATCTCCTGGTTGTGCAAGTGATACTGCTTTTTCTATTGCCTCCTTACGACTCACAATTTGAAACAATGTTTCATTATCTTTTTTCCCAGTTTTGCGAACAGCAGATGCCACATCCTTCATAATAGTTTCAGGATCATCATCATACGGATCTTCATCTGTTACCACAATAATATCGGCTCGTTGTCCCACCATTGTTCCCACCGTAAACCGTCGTTCAATATCACGTCCCCCACCAGTAGAACCCAACACATGAATCACTCGAGTAGGATTCAACAACCGCACAACTGAATACAACTGTTCCATAGCCTTTGGCTCAAATGCATAATCAACAATAGCCTGATATCCATGTTTTTCTGCTTGAGGCAAAAATTCAATTCTTCCTGGGATACCAGCAATCTCTCCAAGTTTTGCAATAACCTGATGAATGTCGATATTCAATGCCTGACACACACCAAGTGCCGCCAATATATTAGACACATTATGTTCACCAAACAATCGTGAATTAATAGCCATTGTATCAAGATCAAAATGAAGCCCATTCTTACGAACCTCCACATCTTTTGCTAATAACAACGGCATCCCATCATCCAACAATTTTTTTTCTACATACAATACCTGATCATTTCGTGCAAAAAGATACGAAGAATCAAACGCAAATTGCAAAAATTCATTTGCATATTCATTTGCAGCATTCACCACACAAAATCGAGGCACTTGTTTTCCTGCCAAAATTTTTCTTGATAAATGAGACACATACGAAAAAATACCAAGCTTTGCCGCCTTATAATTTTCAAAACTTCCATGAGAATCAATATGCTCTGGATATAAATTAGTAAGAACAATACCATCGTAGGCAATAAATCGATGTCGATGCTGCAAATACCCTTCAGACGTTGTTTCCACAATTGCCACATCACAATGATGTTCCACCATTTTTCGTAAATATTGTTGTACTTGCATTTTTCCAAGCATAGTCATTTTTTGATCATTCCATTGCTGCTTTCCGGCAATATAAAAATCAATAGTAGACAACGATCCCACCGCAAGTCCCGCTGCCTCCAATAACTGACGCAACAAAAATGCCGTACTGGATTTTCCACTTGTTCCCGTAATACCAATTACAATTAATTCTTTTGAAGGATATCCATATTCCCGAGCGCCTTTCCACGCATAATACAAATGACGCAAATTCAAAATTCGTCGTGGAATATATGTTCGTATATATTTTTTCATAAAAATTATTCTAAATCGTAACGAAAGTATTCCTCACTATTCACATCATCAACCTCTTCGTAAAAGCCAACACGCTCTAAAAAAGCCTCTCCAGAGGGAGTGTCTGCTTTAGCGGTAATATACGCATGTTCTTTTTCTTTAGCAATATGAACAAGTCTTTCAAATAACTCTTCCGCCAAACCAGAACCTCGTTCTTCTTCATCAACCAAAATTACACCAAACTGCGTGTATACTTCTTGATGTTGATCTTTTCCCTCAGTATAGGTAAGCATACCACGAATATCTTGACCATCCGTCACTTCAATAACGTCAAATCCATCTAATGCCGTTTCTATAATATACTCAGCATCTCCAGGATACTGTTCTTTAATAAATCGAGATCTTCTATTAAATAATCGATGTTCCTGAGATCTTTGATCTTCATAGAAATGCTGTTCACTATGTCTTCCTCTCATATACTTTTTTAATCCTTTAAACTCAACTCATATACCACATGTTCAATCTTTTGCACGGCAGCTTTTGCTTGATCAAATTTATTCCGCAAATAACTCGTAAGATTAAACTCCGTCAATTCACCAACAATATCCTGAGCCATACGTGCACACGCAGTTACGCTTTCTCTATCACGTGCCGTAGCAGCTTTAATAGCATACCTATACAATTCTCCTGGCACATCACAAAGACCGGCAATATATACTTTTGAAGAAATCGTCATTCCCATAATTTTTCCAATCTTTTTTGTTGTCAAAAATTGATAAAACAATGTTGCTTCTACATATTCCTCTTGCGCAGCCTTCACTGATCCCTCTTCAGACAATTTCACATACTTCTTGGCAATTTGTTTCAATAATGCTTCTGCCGCAGCCAATTTTTCTTTTGCCTCCTTCATATCATCTCGATGCACAGCAAAAATAGCTCGCTTTGAAATATGAAGTGCATCATCAGCAAGTTTAATAACCGCACGACGCTTTTCAGCATAATCAAGCAACTCTTTTTTAATACCACGTAAATAGGTAACCTGTAATGTCATACATCATCAACTTAGTAAGTAACCATTCATCATACACCTATGTCTACCCTGAATAGTTACTCACCAATGTCATCATTTTCTTCGCACAATAAAAATAAATTTAACGGTTTCCATCAACAAAATATTAAATAACCCAAAGGCAATCATTACCCCCCAATGCCACAATGACAACGGCACCGTCCGAAGCAACAATTGCAATGCTGGTACATAAATCGCCAACAACAGCATTACCCAACCAAAAAGCACGGCACCAATCAAATACATATTGGAAAATGGATTCATCTGCCAAATCATCCGACGCAAACTACGAATAGAAAAAATAAAAAAAAGCGAACCAATAGCAAACCCCACAAATACTATTGTACGAGTAAGCGCGAGGTCACCAGTCTTATAGAAAAAATACACAAAAATAGAAAAAAGCGCCACATTCGACAATACACTTTCCAAGATCACCATCACTCGCATTTCAGCATCAATCAAAGATTCCCCCTTTTTCCTTGGCGGATCTGACATATTCTCTCTACTCGTTTTATCAAACGCAAGTGCTATGGCCGGAAATCCATCTTCAATAATATTCACCCACAAAATTTGTACCGGCAATGCTGCCAAGGGCAAACCAGCCAGAATACTCCCAGTGACCATAACCACTTCGGAAAAACTCCCAGCCAACAAATACAATACCACCTTTTTAATATTTTCATAAATCCCCCTTCCCTCTTCAACAGCATGAACAATAGTAGCAAACCGATCATCCAGAATAACCATATCAGCCGTTTCCTTTGCAACATCAGTCCCAGAACCAAGCGCAATTCCTATATCTGCCGCCTTAAGGGCGGGAGCATCATTCACACCGTCTCCTGTCATAGCAACAACTAGATTTTGTGTTTGAAGCGCCTGTACAATACGAATTTTATGTTTAGGATCAACACGAGCAAAAATACTCACAGATCCAATAGCATCCCGAAGCTGTTCATCCGACATATTTTCAAGCTCACTGCCATCAATCACTCCCCCCGTTAATCCAAGTTGCATGCCAATAGATTGTGCCGTTGCCGCATAATCCCCCGTCACCATAATCACCCGAATTCCAGCCGCCCGAGCAATGCCTATTGTTTCCACAACATCATCTCGCAAAGGATCTTCCATTCCAACAAGACCCAACAACACAAAATCATAAATATCGTTTGACGTAATGTGTGTCGTTTTTTTTGTCATTGTTTTATACCCAATAGCCAATACACGCAATCCCCAAGATGTTAACGCATTCATTTGTTCCTCAAACCACGCACGCTGTTTTTTGGTAAGCTTCTTTTTATCTCCATTAAAATCAATATAATACGTTGCCCACGGCAGCAATACATCAAACGCTCCTTTCACGTACAGTGCATAATCAACATCTTGTTTATGCAACGTTGCCATAAACTTATTATCACTCGTAAATGGAATTTCTGCTATCCGTGGAAATACATCATCCAGTTCATACTTTTGTACTCCTACTTGTGCCGCAACACGAACAAGAGCAACCTCTGTTGTATCCCCCACAAACGTCCATGAGCCAACATCATCAGTAGGATTCTGCAATACGGCATCACTACACAACACTCCCGCACGCAAAAGAGAAAATACCTGATCATATTTTTCATTTCGAGTACGTGAGACCACCTGCAACTCTGACGCATTATACGTATTTTTTCCCGTTACCACATGAGTTACCCGCATATCTCCCACAGTCAATGTTCCTGTTTTATCTGTACAAATAACATTCACAGAACCAAGTGTCTCTGCCGCAACTAACTTTCGCACCAAAGCCTTACGCTTCAAAATAAACTGCATACCAATAGCCAAAATAACAGTCAAAGAAATAACAAGTCCTTCAGGAATAGCAGCCACTGCCACCGCTACAGCCGTTTCAAATAACGAAAATAACGTATAATCTTCCCCACCAAACAACACACCAAATACCAACATAAACGCACAAATAATAACCACAATAATCGTAATCACCCTCGCCAAATGATTCAACTGCATTTGCAAAGGAGTTTGTTCATCAGTTGTTTCTTGTACCAATGTTGCAATTTTTCCAATTTCAGTTTCTCCATTCGTTGCCGTTATCAATACAACAGCTCGTCCAGAAGTAACAATCGTTCCCGCATATACCATATTAACTCTATCTCCAAGTTGTTTTTCTCCACGCAAAGTAGTCGCATTTTTTTTCACTGGCTGCGACTCCCCCGTAAGAACAGCCTCATTGACAAAACAATCCACAGCATCAATAATCCGCCCATCAGCTTGAATTTTACTCCCTGCTTCAACAAAAAGA
>CAZEYK010000046.1:0-8921 GCA_964516055.1 uncultured Gammaproteobacteria bacterium | reverse complement strand
GAAGGACGATTTTATACAGAAGGGGAAGATGCGTCGGCTGCGCAAGTTATTGTGCTTGGATATGATGTAAGACAAACCTTATTTGGCAATAATGAGGCTATAGGTGAAATGGTAAAAGTTGATGGAAAAGGGTATCGAGTTGTGGGAGTTATGGAGCGGCTTGGTGCAACAGGATTTTTTAATATGGATGAAATTGTGTATATTCCGCTTAAAACAACACAACGAAAAATTATGGGGATTAATCATGTATTATGGATAGTAGTGAAAACTGTTGATAATACAAAAGCAACGGCAACGGCACGGGAGATTGAATGGTTGATGCGTGATCGGCATGAGATAAATGGAGGATCAGATAAAGATGATTTTGCTGTTACAACACAAGAAGAAGCATTGTCTATTGTGGGGACAATTGTAACGGGAGTTACGTGGTTGTTGATTGCACTTTCGGCAATTTCTTTGCTTGTTGGAGGAGTGGGAATTATGAATGTAATGTATGTTTCTGTGGCAGAGAGAACATTTGAAATTGGATTGCGCAAAGCGGTAGGTGCGCGGGAGGCTGATATTTTAAAACAGTTTTTAGTGGAGTCTATTGTGATGACGGCTCTTGGTGGAATTGTGGGAATGATTGTGGGAATAGTATGCTCTTTTTTGATTGCGGTGGGTGCCCAGTATTTGGGATTGGCGTGGCCATTTCAGGTATCTATTTTTTCTATTGTTTTGGGAGTGGGGTTTTCTATGTTGGTTGGATTATTTTTTGGATTGTATCCTGCACGAAAGGCTGCTTCGTTGGATGCTATTGTTGCTTTACGAAAGGAATAATTGTATAATACAGTTATTATATAATATAGAAATATCTCTCTTTATGAGAATAAATAATATGTTTGTCCGTTTACGTTATTTTAAATGGGGGTATTTTTTCATGACCTGTTTTTTTGTTGGAGTTGTAGGAATGTTTTTTCAGTCATACGTTTCTCCTGAACCAGTTGAAGCAAATTTTTCTGATACGGCGGTTACTGATTCAGCACTTGTGACAGATGGGCAGGTATATACTTCTGTTGTTGATGATGATGGTATTTTGTATGTGGGTGGATCCTTTACGAGTATTGGTCATTCTACTAATAGAATGACTGTCGTAAATACCAGCACTGCTGCTGTTAGTAGTACATTCCCTGGCGTTGACGATGGCGTCGTTAGGGTTGCTATTCCTGATGGAAATGATGGTTGGTATATTGCGGGATCATTTACCTCTATTGATGGTGTAACAAGAGATAGAATTGCACAGATTAATTCTGCTGGTGCATTGACTTCATGGAATCCAGATGTTCTTGGTGGAACTGGAATTTCTACTATGGTCACAGATGGAACCTATGTGTATATTGGAGGATATTTTAATAGTGTTGGTGGTACGAGTATAACTAGTCTTGCGGCTGTTAGTGTTGCTGATGGGACATTGAATACTGATTGGACTCCTAATCCAAATTTTCGTGTTGATGCATTGCTGTTGAGTGATGGCATATTGTATGTAGGAGGAGCTTTTACTACTATTGATTCCGTGAGTAAAAATCGTGCGGCGGCGTTTGATACAACAAATAGTTTAGCAATTACGGCCTGGAACCCAAATGTAAGTGGGGGAGGAGTACTTTCTCTTGCTGTAGATGATACTACTGTTTATCTTGGGGGAGAATTTTCTACAATTTCTGGTAATTCTCGTAGTTATATTGGGGCGCATAACAAAGATAATAGTACAAGTGATTGGAATGCTAGTGTTACCAGCATTGCAGGCGGTGTGTATGCTCTTGAAATTAGTGGTACTACGCTTTATATGGGTGGATCCTTTACTGAAGTTACTTCAACTGCACGAAATAATTTGGCAGCGGTAAGTACGGTTACGGGAGACGTTACTGCTTGGGATCCTGATGTTGCTGATGGGTATGTAAGTGATATTCTTATTGATGGAACTTCTCTTTATGCGGGAGGAAGTTTTTCTGATGTAAATGGTGGAACGGTGCGTAATATGGTGGCTGAATTTGCTATTATTGATGGAACGGTTACTTCTTTTGATCCATCTTTTGGTGGGCCATCATTACTTGTATATGGTTTATCTACCAGTACGGCGGGATTATTTGCTGGGGGTTCATTTACCCTATCAAGTGCATCTACCCGTAATTATATTGCAGCAATTGATCCTACTACATTAGAGGTTACTTCGTTTGATCCAAATGTGGGTAGTACGGTGCGTAGTTTGGATGTTGATGGAACGACGTTATTTGCTGGGGGTGATTTTACTATGGTGAATGGTGCTACCACAAGAAATTATTTGGCGTCTTTTGATACTACAGCGGCAACCGCAAATGTGACGGATTGGGATCCTAACATTGCATATAATATGGGACAACCTGCTGTTTATTCGGTGTTGGTTGATAGTGCGAGTACAACCGTATATGTGGGAGGAGCTTTTAACACCGTGAATGGGGGTGGAACTACGCGTAATCGTCTTGCGTCATTTAATTATGTAGATGAAAATACAGGAACTGCTACCGATTGGGATCCTGATGTTGTGGGTTCGTTTGGTTTTGGGGGGACTATTTATGCTCTTGACACGGATGGAACATATATTTATGCTGCTGGAGACATGGCAACTGCTGGAGGAACGGACCGAAATAATGCAGCTTCTTTTGATAAAGATTTAGGTGCGCTAACTGCTTGGAATCCGGATATTCCTGGTAATTTTGGTCAGAACATGGTGTATGCTCTTGCTGTAGATACTTCCACTGTATATATTGGTGGAAATTTTGCTACCGTGAATAACGATGTTACAAGAAATGGTATTGCTGCGTTTGATAATGATACGGGTACGGTAACTGATTGGGCGCCTGATATTAATGATTCTGGCACACATATTGTACGGAGTTTGTTGCTTGATGGAAATGTTATTTATGTGGGAGGAAATTTTACCAGTGGATCGAATTTGGGGCTTGCTGCGTTTACCCTAAATGAAAATACAGATAATTTGTTTGCTGATTTTACTACTGATTTGTCTGATGGAGTAACTTCTGGTGTAACTAGTTTAACCAAAGTGACAGATGAAGGATTATTTGTTGGTGGAGATTTTACGGGGTATCTTACTGAGTTTCCTGATGAAAATACGGCTCCAACGGTTTCTACTCTTGCTCCAACGGCTGTTGTTGATGGAAGTTCTAGCGATACGACTCAACCTACATTTACGTTTACGTTGGCGGATACAGATTCTACCGATAGAGTACAGTACCGACTTCAGGTTGATGATTCTTCGGATTTTTCTTCTCCGGTGATTGATTATTCTTCTCACTTTTTTCTTCCTGAGGCTGTGTCATTTACTGTTGGGCAGGCAGCTGTATATGAGGGTACGTATACCGTTGGTTCAGAAAGTCAGACATTGGATGATGGTAGTTATTATTGGCGGGTAAAAGCTATTGATAACAGTGCTGCTGAAAGTGCCTATAGTTCAGCAAATTCTGGGGCGGTGGCATTTATTGTGGATACTGCTGTTGATGAAGTAGTTGCTGATGAAGAACCTGCTGTCGTTGCTGATGAAGTTTTTGGTGGATCGGCTTTTGAATTTCTTAGAAAGAAGAAAACTGTTTTAGATAATACTCCACCTGAAGAGACTCTTCCTCCTTCTGATGAAAACACGTGTGTTTTGTCTCTTAACAAATCATATAAAAATCCTAATCGTGCTGATGTTTGGTATGTAGCAAAAGGTGTGTTTGTAGATGATGCTCCATGTTATAGACGGGTGTATACTACTTTATTTAAATTTTCTACCTATTTTCCATCTTTTGATTCTATTGTTGTTGACAAGAGAATTGATGATATTCCTATTGATCCTGTGATGTTTTTGCCAAAGGGACCATTATGGAAACGGAAGTATGGAGCAGTGGTGAAGACTTTAACTAAAAATGATGTGTATTTGTTGATTGGTAACATAAAATATACGTTTGATTCCGGGGATGTATTTACTTCATTAGGATATTCATTTTCATGGGTGGAAGATGTTGATTCTCGTGTCTTGGATCAGTATACGTTTGGTGAACATATTGATTATGTGGATCATCATCCAGAGGGGTCTTTAGTGAAATATGAAGATAGTCCAAAGGTATATCGGTTGGATATGGTTGATAGCATTCTTGTAAAACGTCATATTTTCAATCCTGCAGCGTTTGATTCACTTGATTACCGATGGGATAGAATTCTTACTATTCCTCAAACAGAAGTGTACACAGAAGGAACTCCTATTTTTCAATAGGAGCCCTTTTTCTTGGGGGAGAGAATTTATATTTCTCTCCTTTTTTTATTCTTGTGTTTTTACGCTAAGCATTAGTCCTGAACCGATAGGGATGATGCTGTGTTGGAAATTTTTTTGTGATTGCACGTATTTTTTGTATTCAAAAAATTCTTGTTCGTGAGAGATGATATTATCGGTAATAATAATACCGTTTTTTTGTAATTTTGGTGCAAGTAGTTTCCAGTAGGAGATGTGTTCCATTTTTGTGGCGTCAAAAAAGAGCATGGTATATGTGTCGGATAATTCTTGAAGACATTCGGGGGCATGTCCTTTTATTTGTGTTACAGTATCTGTCACTTTTGCTTGCATAAAGTGTTTGTTTGCTTCTTGGTAGCGTTGTTCGTGGGATTCTATTGTGGTAAGTGTTCCTCCTGTTGCTTGCAGTGCCTCGGCAAACCATAGTCCAGAATAGCCAGTAGATGTTCCAATTTCTAGGACGTGTTTGGTTTCCATGATTCTCGTGAGGCTGTTGAGGAATAGTCCTGTTTCTTTTGATATATTCCAGTGAGTATTTCCTTGTTTTTCTCGTTCGTCTTCAATTTGTTGGATAACCGTTGCGATTTGTGGATTCATACCGTATACTATTACGTACTATATACATAGTTTTATTTATTTCCGTTTAGCCTAGCAGTTTTTTGTGTTATTGTCTAAGCGTAAGGAGTACCTATTTATGCAGATACAGTATGGACTTATTTTTATTGCAGCGTTTGTTGCCTTTGCTATTGGTGCTGCATGGTATTCGCCGCTCGTATTTGCCAAACAATGGATGGCGCTTACTGGTATGAAGATGGAGGATGGAAAAAAATTAGGAATGTGGAAGTATTATGTTTCTGGGCTTGTGAGTTATATTATTATGGCGTATGTGCTGTATTGGATTATTGGTGTGCGTATTGGGTATCTGGAAAGTATTGGACAAGCTGTGAGTGCCGTAAAAATAGGAGTGATGACAGGTTTTTTGATGTGGTTTGGATTTGTGGGAACGGTAACACTTGGCGGAGTTCTTTGGGAGAAAAAACCGTTTAAACTGTATGTATTGAATAATGCATATACCTTGATTGCTTTACTTGTTATGGGGGCAATGCTTGGTGGGTGGAGATAATGTATATTTATTTATTATTGGATTGATATGATGTCGGATCAGGAAATTTTTAAGGTATTTAGTGTGGAGTATGATAATACATACGATATTATTCGTGCGACGTTTATTCATACTGTTTCTTTTGACGAGGATAATACGCGTATGGCACAGCTGTTTCAAGAGCGATTGTTGTCATTTTTTGAGAAGCATCCAGAGAAGATGTTTGATGTTTTGGTAGATACAAAACAGATTCATTATGATGAACATACGGTTACAAAGGAGGCACGAGATATTTATCAGGATTTATTTAATCATGAACAGACGGGAAGAGTTGCCATTGTTGCTGGGGCGGGAACGTTTAGTTTTTTGACCAAATTTGTTGTGAGTCTTTTTATGAAAAAGAAAAAAACGCAATTTTTTATTGATCCGACTAAGGCAGTTGTTTGGTTGGATTCTGATCGATAGAATATGAAGAAATTTATTATTTTTTCTTTTATTATTATCTTTTGTGTTGTTGTGGGAAAGAGGTATCTTTTTACGGGGGATAGCTCTTTTTCGTTTTTTGATTTGTATCATCCTTCTGATGAGGTTCTTCGTGTTGAGGGGAATACCTATGTTGGGAATACAGGTGAATTGCTGACGTTAACAGGGATGAATGTGGGACAATGGCTTTCGCTTGAAGGGTATTTATGGGAGGTTGGAGAACATACGAGACAAACGTATAGGGAGCATCTTAGTGATAGAGATATCCGTGAACGGCTGGCAACGGTATTGTCATCAACCAATATGTCCGTTGATACGTTTATGGATGAATATAGAACGAGATTTTTTACGCAAGAGGATGTGGCGTATGTAAAATCATTAGGTATTACGGTGCTTCGTATTCCGTTTTCTGAAAAAGATATTGATACCAGTATTCCGTATATGGATCAGGTATTGTCGTGGTGTAATATGTATGAAATATATTGTTTATTTGATTTACATACAGCAAATCTTCCACAAAGTACGTATTCCCATTCTGATTACCGTGAAGAAACTGTTTCGTGGTGGAAAAATGCTGACGCACAACAGCATACCATTGATGCCTTACTTCTTTTGGCAGAGAGATATAATGAAAATCCGTGGTTGGCTGGGTTTGATATATTAAATGAACCACAGTCACCATCTGACGCTGCGCTGCAAACGTGGTATGCCCGAGCCATAACGGCGTTGCGAACGCAAGGATTTATGCATCTGATATTTATTCAGCCCAATAATGTCAGTCTTGATGTTGCTGCTATTATGCAAGCAGATTCAGGGGTTGTGTATGCGCCACATTATTATGGAACGAGTGGACGAATGATGGATGAGCATAAGGAGGTTTTTTCATTTAAGGATGAAGAGCATCATCCATTGTTTATTGGAGAAACGGGAAATTGGGCAAATGATGCGTGGGCGGCATATACCGATGTGTTTGTATTGTATGGCTATAGGAGTGCACATGTTCCATTTGCGTATTGGAATTATAAAGATATGATTTCAGATAATCAGGGAAGTTTTGGCCTTGTTCGTGGAAATATTACCCCTGAATGGAATGCATTCCGAATAGCGTTGGAAACAAAGACTCCATTACCTACTGATGTAAATATGGAAAACGTATTATCTTCGTTTGTGACAACATTTCCGTCTGATAGACCTGCTGTTATTGATTTATTTCGTCAGGTGAATCCAGATACCGTGATAAATATTTTTACCAGTATGCAAGAGGTAGATGAGTATTTTTCTCAGTCCACATCTACTCAGGCGGGTAGAAGGGGACAATATTTGTGGCAAATGAGTGAACCACTTGCGCATTGCAATGGAATAACAGTGAGGGAATGTTTCTCTGGTATATAGTAGATCTTTTTTCTTTTGTGTGTCCATGATATACTGTTTGTGCTTTGTATATTTTATTTTTATTTGTCATTTCTATGCAAGATATTCAATCCGTGTTTGTCCGTATTGAGGAAAATAAAAAGAAGTTAAAAGATTTGAAGGATACGTATAACGATGCGTTGAGTACTTCACAGTCGTTTCAAGAAGTCCAAGAATCTTTAAAATCGTTGAAGGAAAAGAAAAAACAGATTGAACAAACTATTAAAGACGGGTTTTCTAGCGAGTTAATCCAGATGGATGATTTGAAGATTGATATAGCGAGTGATAAGGAACTTCTTAGTGATATCGCGCTTACTCAGGTTATGAAAGGAGAAACCGTGGCAGTAACCGATCAATATGAAAATGAGTATGAACCTACATTTAGTGTAAAGTTTAAAAAAATCACCTAACGTTCATGTCTATGTCTGTTATTGTGTATAGCACACCTACGTGTCCGTTTTGCCATAAGGCAAAAGAATATTTGCAAGAGAAACATGTCAAGTTTGAAGATATAAATGTTGCCGAAGATATGGAAAGACAGCAAGAAATGATTGAAAAATCTGGGCAAATGAGCGTTCCTGTTTTGGATATTCATGGAACGGTGATTATTGGGTTTGATGTACAAAAAATTGATCTTGCTCTTGGCTCCTAGTGTGTGTGGTGAGGAATCTTATGTTTGAGATTCCTTTTTTATTTTGTTACACTGTGTTCACGTTTATTATTATTGATCAACTTTTTTATGTCACGAGAAATTGTATTTGATATTGAAACTGTGGGAGATATTCGTGATTTATCAACTATGAAGATTACGGTGGTATCTATTTATGAATACGAGTCTGATTCGTACCGGTCATTTGATGAACATGAGTTGGGAGATTTGTGGCCAATTTTAGAAAAAGCGGAACGATTGATTGGATATAATAGTTTGCATTTTGATACACCTATTTTAAATCGCTATTATACGGGGGATTTGTTGCTGTTGCCTCAGCTTGATTTATTGAAAGTGATTAAAGAGTCAAGTGGAAAACGGTTTAAACTTGATGATATTTCCAAGGCAACATTGCAGATTCAAAAAAGTGCTGATGGATTACAAGCAATGAAATGGTATGAGGAAGGAAAAATTGATTTGATTAAAGAGTATTGTGAACAGGATGTGAAGGTGACAAAAGAAGTGTATGATTTTGGTCGGCAAAATAAGATGTTGTATTATCCCACACTTACGGGAGATTTGATGCCAATTGCGGTGAATTTTGAACCTGAAAAACAAGCGATGGCAGCAGCTGGTGGACAGCAAACAAGTGGTGGTATTAATATGACGTTGCCGTTTTAAGACGTCCCATATACGAAATAAAAAAAATTCTGATAATTCAGAATTTTTTTGTCTATTCTTTTTAGAATATTTCGAAGTGAATGTTTGTGGTGGGGATATTTTTTTCTATGAGTGTGTTTCGTACTTCCATAACCATGTCTCTATTTCCACAAAGAAAGTAGTTCGTGTGGGGTTTTGATTCTATGTGAGTGGTAACTCTTCCTTTTTTGCATTGTTCGTGTTCATCTTGGGAAAGACAAATATGGTAGGTGAAATTTGGATATTGGGTGGTTAACTCTTGGAATTTTTGTTGCCAA
>CAZEYK010000045.1:0-9049 GCA_964516055.1 uncultured Gammaproteobacteria bacterium | reverse complement strand
TTTAGTGTTCCTTGTCTATGGATGACTCCCCATCCTACTCTGCCAAATCCGGGATCTATACCCAAGATAATTGTGCGTTAAATGTTCATTGGTATATACAGCGTTTACATCGTCTAGTTCATCGAGGGCTTCAAATAACGTTTCTATTTTTTCTGAGATGTTCGGCTCAGTGGCCACTTCTTCGGTGGCGATCCATTCAAGTCCAGAATCATCGGGTTCTATGTGTGCGTTGGTAATTGTTTCGAGAGTGGTCTGAAATGCTTCTTTTGGGGTGTAGATTTCTATCCCGTGTTCTGATTCACGGATATCTTCGACACCAGCGTCCATAAGTTTCAGAGCGAGGTCTTCCCAATTAGGAATGGCTTGTTTTGTTTCTGTGGAGAGACGAATGGCGCCGAGTTGTTTGAATTGCCACATGACGCTTCCTGGGCTACCCAAGGAGCCGCCGTTTTTGCTGAAAGTGTGTTTTATTTCTCCGCTCGTACGGTTTTTATTTTCTGTGAATGCTTCAATAATGAAGGCTACGCCGTTTGGGCCAAATCCTTCATAGACGATTTCTTCATATACTTCTCCGTCTTTTAGATCACCGGTGCCTTTTTTTATGGCGCGTTCGATGTTGTCTTTTGGCATGTTTTCGGCTTTTGCTTTTTCAATAACAAGACGCAGGGAGAAGTTCATTTCAGGATCCCCTCCTCCTTGTTGGGCGGCGACGGTAATGGCTTTACTGAGTTTGGTAAATGCGGTCCCACGTTTTTTGTCTATTTTTCCTTTTTTGTGTTGGATTTTACTCCATTTGCTGTGTCCAGACATAATATAAAGCAGAATAAATAGTAAGCAATACGCTGTAACTAGTTACAGGCTTGTATGTAGTAGGATAGCAAAGGATGGCGCTTGGGGCAATCCCCGCCAATACTCCAGGATTTTACACGCTTTTCGCTTGTCATGTATATCTTTCATATGTTGTTTCTCTTTATATTTTGTGAAATACTGTCTATGGGATATTTATTCCCTTTTTTCTAAAAAGCCTATGCGATCTCACAGAGTACCCATTGTTCTTGCCGTTATCATTACCGCCATTATTGTTGGTGGTGGCGTCTATTTATGGCAATCATTTAAAACAACAGCACCCGATGACACAACAAACCAACAACCACCATCAATTACCTCCAATATCAAAGAGTATACATCTGAGACATACTCTTTTAAGTATCCAGGGGATGACTATTCCATTGTTCCACCAACAACACCATTTCCTGTTTTGACGATAGAAAAAGCACGAAACAAACGGGCTGAAATTTTTCAGTTGAGCACCTTTCACGATCGATCATGGGGCTTTGATGGCACAGAAACACAAGAAAACATCGATGGCTATGTACCAAAGGAAACGTTGACTGTGAAGTCCGGTGATACTCAATATGATGTTTGGCTTTACTATGGTGAGAACGATACTCAAACAAAAGCTGAATTACACAATCTTTTTGACTCGATTGTTATTAAGTAATATGTTGTTTCATAGCAACACAAGACAACTCTGGTGATGATAGAACAACAAATATCAGAGAACATATAACAATATATACGCATCTACAAAAAAACTCCCCTCATGGGGAGTTTTTTATATGGGTTACTACTAACTTTTCTTATAGAGAAAATTCTTCACCTTCACCGAAGTCAAATCCTGTTCCAACAGGGATAAGTCGTCCAATGATAACGTTTTCTTTGAGTCCTTCGAGGTAATCTACCTTTCCAGTAATTGCGGCATTAATGAGCACACGCGCTGTTTCTTGGAAAGACGCAGCAGAAAGTAAACTTTGTGTAGACAAAGAAGTCTTACTGATTCCAAGGAATATTTCTCTTCCAATGGCTTCTTTTTCTCCGGCAGCAGTTGCCGCCATGTTTGCTTTCATGAGTTGTGAACGTTCTACCGTTTCTCCAGGAAGGAGATCTGTTTGCCCTGGATCTTCAATGTAGTCACGACTAAACATTTGCTTCACGATAATTTCTACGTGTTTATCGTTGAGACGTTGTCCTTGACTAGCGTAGATTGCTTGGATTTCTTTTAGAATGTAGCGTTGAACAGCATCTCTTCCTTTGAGCTCAAAGAGTTCTCGTAGGTTGATACTTCCTTCGGTAAGGGCTTGTCCTTTTTCTACGGTGTCTCCCTCTGCAACATACAAGTTAAATCCAATTGGTACAATGTATTCTTTTGTATGTTTTCCTTGGTAGCTGAGGATAAGTTTTCGTCTATCTTTTTTGATTACTCCACCGTATGGCGCTTTGATTTCTTCTCCTGATTTTCCTTTTACCACGATCACTTGTCCTTTTTTTACTTCTTCACCTTCTTCTACTTTTACGTCGTCTGATTTTAATGTTTTTATTTCCATTTCATCGACGCCTTCAAAATGAACTTTGACAATTTTTTGTCCTCTTCGTCCTTCGAAGATTTTTCTTCCCGTTGGACTAGTGATGATTTTTCCATCAGCATCTTCTATTTCAATCTTTCCTTCTACTTCTGTAAGAATAGCTTTTCGTTTTGGATTTCTGGCTTCAAACAGTTCTTCTACTCGTGGAAGCCCTTGTGTGATGTCTCCACCACCAGCAACTCCTCCAAGATGGAAGGTTCTCATGGTAAGCTGTGTTCCTGGTTCACCAATTGATTGTGCGGCAATGATTCCAGCAGCGACACCTCTTTTCACGACATCATTATGACACAAATCATATCCGTAACATTTCACACAAATACCTTTTGGTAATTTACATTGAAGAACACTGCGTACATGAATTTCTCTGATTCCTTTTGCGTTTTCAATACTTCGTCGTGTTGGTTCGTCAACAACTTCGCCTTTTTTGAGGAGTACATTTCCTTCACCATCGATGATGTCGGCAAGTACGAATCGTCCCCATACTCGTTCAGCAAGTGTTTGCCCTACTTCTTTTGAATTTTCGTGGGTGAATACTTCTCCATCTTTATCTCCACAATCTTCTTCTGTTACTACCACATCTTGCGCAACGTCAACGAGACGACGAGTAAGGTATCCTGCGTTTGCTGTACGAAGCGCGGTATCTGAAAGTCCTTTTCGCGTTCCGTGACTTGATATAAAGAATTCTAGTACGCCGAATCCTTCTTTAAAGTTTCCTTTTACTGGAAGTTCGATGATGTCTCCACTTGGTGACGCAACGAGTCCTTTCATACCAATAACTTGTCCGAGCTGTGCGTAACTTCCACGAGCTCCAGAGTCGATCATGGCAAATACTGATCCATCTTTATCAAGTACATTTTTCATGTGTGCAAGAACGGTTTCTTTTGCTTCCATCCATATTTCCAATACTTTGGTATGTCTTTCAGAGTTGGTGAGGAATCCTTGTTGGAATTGTTCTTCTACTATTTGCACTTGCTTGTCTGCTTCTTCAACAATTTCTTTCTTTTGTTCAATATGTCCAAAGTCGTCAATACCAAGAGAATATCCTGATTTAGTAACATATTTGAATCCAAGATTTTTCATACGGTCGAGCGCAGCAGCAGCACTTTCTGTTCCAAGAATTTCCATCATTTTTTGGATGATGTTCCCCAAATCTTTTTTGGTGATTGTTTGGTTATAGTATGGAAGTTCGTTTGGCAAAATTTCATTGAAGAATACTCGTCCGATTGATGTTTCAACTAATGACCCCTGTCCTTCTTCAAATTTTGAAAGGTCACTAAATCGAACTTTGATCCGTTCTTTCAATCCAATACGTCGAAGCTTATACGCCATTTTTGCTTCAGTGACATTTGAGAAAAATTTCTTTATTTCTTCTTTATCATCTTCTGTATACTTGGTCATGTAGTATGCCCCAAGTGCAATGTCTTGTTGTGGTGTTTTTACTGGTCGCCCGGTTGCTGGTTTAAGCAAATTTCGTTCTGCACCAATAAGATGTTCTGCTTCCCATTTTGCTTGCTCGGTAAGTGGTACGTGTACTGCCATTTGGTCTCCATCAAAGTCAGCATTAAATCCTGAACATGATAATGGATGAAGCTGAATTGCTTTTCCTTCAATAAGTTTTGGTTTGAATGCTTGGATACCAAGTCTGTGTAGTGTTGGGGCACGATTCAACATGACGCGAGTATTTCTGGTTACTTCTTCAAGAATGTCCCATACTTCTGGCGCGTTTGATTCAATGAATCTTCCTGCAGAACGTACGTTGTGCGCAAGTCCACGTTTGATAATTTGAGACATAACAAACGGCTTAAAGAGTTCGAGCGCCATTTTCTTTGGAAGTCCACATTCGTTGATGGCAAGTTTTGGTCCCACAACGATTACAGAACGACCAGAGTAGTCCACCCGTTTTCCGAGCAAGTTTTGTCGGAATCGTCCTTGCTTTCCTTTGAGGATGTCTGCGAGTGATCGTAATTGTCGTTTCTTTCCAGATGCGGCAACGGTTTTTGATGAACGCGCGTTGTTGTCGATAAGAGCATCTACGGCTTCTTGCAGCATGCGTTTTTCATTTCGACAAATAACCTCTGGAGCAGAAAGGTCAATCAATCTTCGAAGACGATTATTTCTATTGATTACTCGTCGGTAGAGATCATTTAAATCTGATGTGGCAAACCGTCCACCATCAAGTGCAACCATTGGTCGCAAATCTGGTGGAATAATTGGCACCATGGAAAGAATCATCCACTCTGGTTTGATGTCATTTTTTATCAAACTAGTAAGCAGTTTTACGCGACGAACAATTCGGTCTCGTTTTGCTCCTTTTGATTTTTCAATAACCGATTCAAGATTGGTTACTGTTTCTTCAAGATTGAGCTTTTTGAGTAATGTTTTAATTGCTTCCGCACCAATTGATGCCGTAAACAAATGACCGTATCGCAAAGATAATTCTTGGTACCGATTTTCAGAAATAACAGACATCATAGAGATGTCTTTTAACTCTCCTTCGGCTGCAGAAAAATCTTCTTCTAATGCTTCCATTTTTTCATCGTATTCTTTTTGGACTGCTTCTAGTACATCCTGATCTTGCTTTTTATCTTGAGCGTTTTGCGTTTGTTGTTTGAATTGATTTTCAATTTGTTTTTTCTTTTGTTTGTATTCTTGTTTCAATTCGTTATGCGTTGTCGTTTTTTCTTCTTCATCTACATGGATGATAACGAATGACGCAAAGTACACCACTTTTTCAATAGATTGCAGTGACATGTCGAGGATCAATCCAATTTTTGAAGGAATTGATCGGAGGAACCAAATATGGGTAACGGGAGCAGCCAGCTCGATGTGTCCCATGCGTTCACGACGAATGAGTGCTCGAGTAACCTCTGTTCCACATTTATCGCAGACGATTCCTTTGTAACGAATTTTTTTATATTTTCCACACGCACATTCCCAATCTTTTACTGGACCAAAAATTTCTTGAGCAAAGAGCCCTGCTTTTTCTGGTTTTTGCGTACGGTAGTTAATAGTTTCTGGCCGTGTTACTTCTCCGTGTGACCATTTTTTGATGATTTCTGGTGACGCGACTTTTAGTCGTAAGGCATCGAAGTCCATGCTATGTAATGTATCTCGTGACATATATATATAGTGTTAAGCAAATAATTTTTAACCAATTTAGTGAATAAAAATTATTGATTGTCTTCTGATGAGTAGTCGCCTGATTCTTGGTCTCGTTTTTCTTTTCGAAGGGCTCGTACTTCATCAACTGATACATACTCCCCATCGACTTTCTTAAGAAGTTCTACGTCTAGTGCAAGTCCTTTCATTTCTCTTGTTAAGACGTTAAATGATTCTGGAATGTTGATACGTGTGATTGGTTCTCCTTTAATAATCGCTTCGTATGCTTTTGATCGTCCAGGAACATCATCTGATTTGATGGTGAGCATTTCTTGCAAACAGTGAGCAGCACCATACGCTTGCAAGGCCCATACTTCCATTTCTCCAAATCGTTGTCCACCAAATTGTGCTTTTCCACCGAGTGGCTGTTGTGTAATAAGGCTGTATGGCCCAATTGACCGTTGGTGAAGTTTATCTTCAATCATGTGGTTCAACTTCAACATGTAGTTGTATCCCACGGTTGTTTTATTATCGAATGGTTCTCCCGTTCTTCCATCGTATAACTGAAGCTGTGCGTCTGTAGTAAATCCGGCTTTTGCTAATTCTTTTTTAATTTGTTCTTCAGCAATACCATCCAATACTGGTGTAGCAACTCGATATCCCAAAGCGTTTGCAGCAAGCCCAAGATGGGTTTCAAGCAGTTGTCCAAGGTTCATACGAGAGACTACTCCAAGTGGAGAAAGAATGATGTCTACTGGTGTTCCATCGTCAAGGAATGGCATATCTTCTACAGGAACCACTCGAGAGATAACTCCTTTGTTTCCATGTCTTCCTGCCATTTTGTCTCCGACTTGAATTTTTCGAAGATCTGCAACAGTTACTTGTACTTTTTGCATGACTCCTGGTTCTAGTTTGTCTCCTTCTTCTGCTGAGAATACTTTTACATCCGTTACTTTTCCATGTTCACCGTGTTCAAGATAGAGAGAAGAATCACGAACGTCTCGTGCTTTTTCTCCGAAGATCGCACGAAGAAGACGTTCTTCTGGTGAGAGTTCTGTTTCTCCTTTTGGAGTAATTTTTCCAACCAAGATATCTCCTGATTGAACTTCCGCACCAACACGAATGACTCCTTCTGAGTCAAGATTTCCAAGTTTTTCTTCGCTTACATTTGGGATATCTGACGTTACTACTTCTGGCCCAAGTTTTGTTTCACGAACATCGATGGCATAATCTTCAATGTGAACTGACGTATATTTATCTGACTGAACAAGTCGTTCTGAAATGATGATTGCATCTTCGTAGTTGTATCCATCCCACACCATGTAGGCAACAAGTACGTTTTGTCCGAGTGCGAGTTCACTATTTTTAATTGATGGTCCGTCTGAAAGTGCTTCACCTTTTTTCACTTTTTGTCCAAGTGTTACCAATGGTCTTTGGTTAATTGAGCTTGACGCATTTGATCGAACAAACTTATTTAATCGATATGTTTTTGTTTCACCTTTTTTGTTGGTAATCTCAATTCGTTTTCCGTCTACACCTGTTACTGTTCCGTCCATTTCTGAAAGGATCACGTGTCCACTATTTCGTGCAGCGATTTCTTCCATTCCTGTTCCCACTATTGGTGGGTCTGGCATAATACAAGGAACAGATTGCCGTTGCATGTTTGTTCCCATAAGGGCACGGGTAGCATCGTCATGTTCGAGGAATGGGATAAGACTGGTGGCAACACTCAAAATTTGGTTTGAAGCAATATCAAGGTAGTCCACTTCATAGGAATATGCGTTTCCTGGTTTTCCGTGTACACGCGCAGGAAGACGTTCTACTTGAATGAATCCAGATTCATCAACTGGTGTTGTTGCATTTGCAGTGATGACACGTTCTTCTTGAAATGAATTAATGTATTCAACTTCGTTGGTAACCCGTGGTTTCACTTTTATGGTAGTAATGCTTGTTTCTTTTTCTAATTTTTTTGCAATATCGTCAGTGATTTTTTCTTCTTCTTTTACAATTCCTTTTATCTCTTCACGAGCAATTTCTCCTGTGGTAAATCGCGCTTCATTTGGCACATCATGAATCACTTTTCGGTATGGCGTTTCTAAAAATCCAAAGGTGTTTACTCGTGCGTATGAGGCAAGATGTCCTACGAGTCCAATATTTGGTCCTTCTGGTGTTGCAATTGGACAAATACGACCGTAGTGAGTGGTGTGTACGTCACGAACTTCAAATCCTGCACGATCTCGAGAAAGTCCTCCTGGTCCAAGTGCACTAATTCTTCGTTTGTGTTCAAGCTCTGCCAGTGGGTTAATTTGATCCATGAATTGTGAGAGCTGAGAGCTCATGAAAAATTCACGAATCGCGCTGATTACTGGTCGTGCATTGATGAGTTTATTTGGATTAAGATTTTCGAGTTCGTAAGTACTCATTCTATCTTTGATAATCCGTTCCATTCGTGCAAGTCCTACACGGAATCTATTTTGTACTAATTCCCCAACAGCACGAACACGACGATTTCCCAAGTGATCGATGTCATCTGGTTCATCTTGTGTCACATTGAGTCGTACCACTTCTTTGAGTACAAGCACAATTTTTTCTGGTGAGAGAATTCTGTTTTCTTTTTGATCAAGTTCTTCGTTTTTTAGCCCAAGAGAAAATTTGGTGTTGAATTTATACACACCAACACGTCCAAGATCATACCGATCAAAGTTGGTAAACATGGAATGAATCAAGCTTTTTGCATTGTCTGCCGTAGCAAGATCACCTGGTCTAATTCTTTTATATACTTCGATAAGTCCTTCATCTTCGTTGGTGGCAGCATCTTTTTTGAGTGTTTCTTCAATGTAATCAATGCTTGAGTGCGTATTTACGTCTTCAAAAATTTTGAGAATTTCTTCGTTGGTGGCATATCCAAATGCACGCAAGAGTGATGTTGCGGCAACTTTTCGTTTTCGGTCAACTTTTACCCAAATAACGTTTCGTTTATCTGTTTCAATTTCAATCCAGGCTCCACGATTTGGAATGATTTTTCCACCGTAATAGTTTCTTCCTCGTTCATTATTTACCGTAAAAAACGCACCTGGACTTCGAATAAGTTGTGAGACGACCACCCGCTCAATCCCGTTTACAATAAATGTTCCACGTGGGGTCATAAGTGGAATATCACCAAGGTAAATTTCTTGATATTCCGCTTTTTCTGTTCGTTTATTGAATAGTTTTACTTTTGCCCGAAGTGGCGCTTCGTATGAAATATTTTTTTCTCGACAAACTACTTCATCGAATTTTGGTGAGTCTATAAAATAATCTTCAAAATATACCTCTAAATCACGACCGGTAAAGTCGGTGATTGGGGAGATCTCGTCAAAAAGTTCTTTGATCCCCTGCATAAAAAACCACTCATATGAAGTCTTTTGTACTTCAATGAGATCATTTGCCGGTTGATTTTCCCGCAACGACGTGAAAAACTTTCGCTTTGGGTCAACCTTGTCTTGGTCCTGTCTCTTGTAAATAGGCATATCTCTATATAAGACAAT
>CAZEYK010000044.1:0-9719 GCA_964516055.1 uncultured Gammaproteobacteria bacterium | reverse complement strand
TGTCGTATTGGTTTTTCTTTTTGTATTTGGACGGAGGAACTATTTTTTATTTTACATAATGAAACAATTCAATGGAGAGGTCGCATAGTGGTCTAGTGCGCCGCCTTGGAAAGGCGGTAAGGGTGAAAGTCCTTCAGGAGTTCGAATCTCCTCCTCTCCGCGTAGAAAAAAGTTATGTTATATATATAAATTTTCTTGTATAAATCAAAGGAAAGATGTATTTTAACGATGTGATTTTTTTATAAGATCGTATACCATTGTTAACACTATTTTTTATCATACATGTATGAGTCAATCGGCAAAACGGGTTATTGGAGTAATTGTGGTCGTTGCTATTGTGGTAATTGGCTACTTTGTATTAAGAAGCCCGAAAGAAGTTTCAGAAACAACGATTAAAATAGGCGTGGTTGCGCCATTGACAGGGGATCTTGCTTTTATGGGCGAAGGTATACGAGATGCTATTTTAATAGCCAAGGAAAATTTGGGTGATACAAAAAATAAATATGAAGTAATATTTGAGGATGACCAATTGGATGCGAAGATGTCTGCAAGCGCTTCCTATAAGCTGTTAAGCGCAGATACTGTTGATGCGTTTGTGACTTTTAGTTCCGTAACGGGAAATGTAGTTGCGCCAATTGCAGAACAAAATAACATTGTTCATTTTGGTATAGCGTCAGATCCTAATGTGGCAAAAGGTAAATATAACTTTATTCACTGGACACCTCCATCTGAAGAAAATAAAGTGTTTATTGCAGAATTACAACGAAGAGGAATTAAAAAACTTGGAATATTCGAAGGAAATGCACAAGGAGCTGCCGCTGTAATAGCCGATTTGAAAGAACAATTAAAAGGTACTGGGATTGAAATAGTGACTGATCAAGTGTTCAACTTTGGTGAAAAAGATTTTAGGACTACCATCGCTAAAGTAAAAGATAGTGAGGCTGATATTTACTTGTTACTGGCATTTTCACCGGAATTAGAGATATTAGTTAAGCAGATGAAAGAGGCAGGAATATCTACACCAATCACATCTATAGAGTCTTTTGAGCTTAGCGAGCAATTAGTTCTTTTTGAGGGAGAATGGTATATCAATTCCGCTGATCCAACAGCAGATTTTATTAGCAAGTTCAATGCTAAAACCGGCAAGTCTCCAACACTGGGAGCGGCTAATGCATACGATATTTTTAATTTGATAGTTGCTGCTAATGAAAAGGTTGAAGGTACATCAAAACCTACAAGTGACCAAGTAGTAAATGAATTAATGAATATTACAAATTTCAGTGGTGCGCTTGGTACTTTAAGTGTTAACGAAGATGGTATTGTTGTCTCAAAAGCAGCTGTCCGTATGATAACAGATGGAAAACCTGTTACTGTTGCTAACTAGAAATTCTTTCGTATGTTTGAAATAAAATTGCCTCGTTTTGCGAGGCAATTTTATTTGAGAATATTCAATGAAATAGGTAATATAACGTAAAATGAATATACTGCCACAACTTATTTTGAATAGTATTATTGCCGGAGCAATTTATTTTCTCGTAGTACTTGGTTTTAATCTTATTTACGGTGCGACAAAATTTTTTAATTTGGCTCATGGCATAATGGCAGCAATCGGCGGCTATTCGGTATTTTATTTTTCCGAAACTTTAGGAGTATCTATTTATGTTGCTATTATTTTGGGGGTAGCTTTTGCGGGGTTTTCCGGTTTTGCTTTGGATAAATTTATTTATCTTCCTCTTCGTAGGCGCAAAGCGTCAAACAATGTGTTGTTTGTTGCATCGCTTGGAGCTATGACTTCTTTACAGGCTATTATAGCAATTCTTTTTTCCAGCAAATTTAAAATGTTTCCACAAAATGTGACTACACAAAAATTGTTTACAATTTTTGGTGGTATCATAACACAGACGCAATTGGTTATTTTAGTATCTGCTGTTTTAGTTATGCTTGGACTTGTCATTCTTCTTTATAAAACGCAATTTGGTAAAGCTGTACGGGCTATCAGCGAGGATGAAGAAATGGCGCGGATTATTGGGATAGATACTAACAAAATTATTGGTTATGTTTTTTTCATTGGCTCGGCAATTGCTGGATTTACCGGGATTTTGGTTGGTTTTGATGTAGGTATTGAACCAAACATGGGATTAAATTTATTGCTTAAAGGTGTTATTGCTTCCATTGTTGGTGGAATTGGTAATATTTACGGTGGAGTTTTGGGGGCATTTCTTTTGGGATTTGTGGAAAATCTAGGCATTTGGAAAATATCTGGTGAATGGAAAGATGCTATTTCGTTTGCACTTTTGATTGTTTTTTTAATTTTCCGTCCTCGTGGAATTATGAATAAATAGTATGGAGTATCTAATTCATTTAGCCATTTTATTTTCCATTTATGCTATTTTAGGCGTGAGTTTGAATTTAGTTGTGGGATATACGGGTCTTTTGTCCGTAACTCACGCTGCTTTTTTTGGTGTTGGTGCATATACTACTGCAATTTTTTTGACAAAAAGTGATATTGGATTTTTTAGTTCTTTGATTTTTGGAATTGTAATAGCGGTGGTAGTAAGTTCACTCATCGGCGTAGTTTTGTCTAAGTTTAAAGGTGATTATTATGCCCTTGGCACATTTGGATTTAATACGATTGTCTTTGCTATCTTTTTAAATTGGCAAAATTTAACAATGGGTCCTCTGGGTATTTCTGGAATTCCTAAACCAGAATTATTTGGCATAAACTTTGCAAACAATTTTAATTTTTTGGTTCTTTCTTTTATATTTTTATTTTTGGTGTATTTTTTCTCGCGTTTTGTTGTTAATTCTTCTTTTGGTCGAGTATTGAAAGCAATTCGCGAAGATGAAATTGCTATTTCTGTTTTTGGTTACAATACATTGTATTTTAAACTTATCATTTTTGTTATTTCTTCTGCGATGGCGGCGGTTGCGGGTTCTCTCTTTGCTTCCTACATTACGTTTATTGACCCTTCCAGCTTTCAGCTTCAGGAATCAATGTTTATTCTCGTCATTATCATTTTGGGTGGACTTGCTAACCTCCGTGGTTCGCTTTTAGGTGCGTTATTTTTGATACTTCTCCCAGAAATTTTGCGTTTTGTTGGTTTCCCTTCTGGTATTGAAGCTCAAATGCGACAAGTAGTATATGGAATAATTTTAATTTTACTTATGCTTTATCGGCCGCAAGGGGTAATAGGTGAATATAAGTTATGAAAATTATTGAGACAAAACAGTTAGTCAAGCAATTTGGAGGTGTTTATGCCGTTGATAGGCTTTCCATTGGGATTGAGAAAGGTAACATTACCGGTATTATTGGACCAAATGGTTCTGGAAAAACAACACTCATTAATCTTTTGAGTGGTGTTCTAGAAATGGATAGCGGAGAAATTATTGTGGAGGAAACAAAAAAAATTACAAGAATATCGCCACATCAAGCTTATTTTTATGGTATTACTCGTACCTTTCAGAATGTCCGGCTGTTTGAACAAATGACAGTGTTGGATAACATTTTGGTTGTCGTAACCAAGAGAAATGTTTTTATTTCCCTTTTTGAAAAATACACTAAATATCATTATAAAATTTCTGAGGAGGTTTTGAAAAAAGTTGATCTTTGGGAAAAGAGAAATCAGTTGGCTATCAATCTTTCCTACGGTCAGAGGAAATTGTTGGAGATTGCTCGAACATTAGCTATGAAGGCAGAGATTTATTTTTTTGATGAACCATTTGCCGGACTTTTTCCAGAGATGAGGAAAATTGTTTCTAGCGTTTTTCAAGAGTTAATTCAGGAACATAAAACGATTGTTTTGATTGAACATGATATAGGTTTGATTCGGGAGCTTTGTGATTATGTTTTTATCATGGACGAGGGCACCTTATTGGCGGAAGGTTCTCCAGAATCTGTTTTGGAAAAAAGAGAAGTTATTAAAGCGTATGTTGGTGAGTAATTAATACATATGGAAAAAGAAATTTTACTACAACTTCAGAATATTTCAGTTCACTACGGCGGAGTAAAGGCGCTTGATGGCGTGGATATTTCACTTGATGAAGGAGAAATTGTGGCGTTGATTGGACCAAATGGTGCGGGTAAATCAACGATACTCAAAACGATTTTTGGCTTGGAGTTGATTCATTCAGGAAACGTTTTATGGCAAGGAAAAAAGATTATCCCAGTTTCCCATGAAGTTGTACAAAGAGGTATTTCTTTTGTCCCTCAAGGTCGACGGGTATTTAGTCACTTAACAATTGAAGAAAATTTGGAGATAGGCGGTTTTATTGTAAGCGATAAAACGGATTTGAAAAGACGAATTGTTGAAGTGATGAAAATTTTTCCGGTATTGAATCAAAGGCGTACTGCTAAAGCGGGAACGCTTTCTGGTGGGCAGCAGCAAATGCTTGCTTTGGCTCGAGGGTTGATGACTGAACCAAAAGTGCTACTTCTTGACGAACCATCTCTTGGTCTTGCCCCAAAAATCGTGAAAGAAGTTTTTATGAAGATTAAGGAAATAAACAAAAAACATAAAACGGCAATTTTGGTTGTTGAACACAACATTACATTTTTGCTTGATATTGCCAATCGTGGTTATGTTTTAGATAAAGGAAACATTGTTGCAAAAGATGATTCGCAAAAACTTTTTGAAAGTGGTGTTTTGGAAAATGTATTTATGGGTAAATCAATTTGATGTTATCTATAACTGTTTAGCACCCTTGTGAGAGGTATATATTAATAATAGTCAGTTTTATTTTTTGTTTGTGTTATCTGCGCCTACCCAGGCAAGTTCAAAAATCATCCGCATCATATCGGCGATTGTTTTTTCTTCAATGATGACGCCGATTAAAACATTTTTTTGAAAATTGATGATGGATACTTTTTCTTTTCCATAGATTGTAATTTCACAATTATAGGGAAATTTTTCTGTAGGGATGTATTTCATTTTTGGAATAAATTTTTTATCAATCCCTTTGTACACTTGTTTGTCGTATGACGTACTAAATTTGGTGTCGGGGAATATTGCTCGGGTTTTTATTCCACGAGTTTCTTTTGTTTTGACGTATGTTGTTACGAATTCATGTGGGAGTGATGGAATGAGTGCTTCTACATTACTAATTCCCAACATTTCGTATGGTTCTTTTTCTGTGAGGTGATCTTCGTATACCGCGAGTACTCCCTCAATGCCTTCAAAATAACGAACACGTGGTTTGTGTGGGAGCAAGTTAAAAAGTCCTTCAATTTCTGGAAGGATTTTTTTTGCGCATTCTGCCGATTCTTCTGCAAGACGGATTTGCATTTTTGTGAAGTTGATTAACCGTTTAGGTGGTTCAACTTGATAGCATCGTTTCTTTTTTTGTTCTATTTCGGTGATTAATCCTTTGACGGAAAGATCCGTTAGGATGTGGTAGACCGTGGTGCGATTTAATGTTGTTGTTTCTGCAATTTTAGAGGGGAATGCGGTTCCCATTTCCAAAATGGCGGCATACACGAGGGCAGCTTTTTCGGAGAGGCCGATGCTTCGGAGTTCTTTGATGAGGGTGATGTTGTTTTTCATATAATGGATAACTATAGTATATTGTTGTTTTTTTGTCAATATAAACGCACAAAAATAGTTATCAACAAGATTTAATAGCTAATTTTAGCAAAATACTATAAAAATATTGTTTATTATAAAACACAAAATATAGAAATAGCATTAAGGTGCGTGTGTAAGTCGATCTGGCGCATAGGCTTACGTAACTTTTTTAAAGGAGGATATCATGGACTACATGATTTACGTGAGAAGTTCTAATCCAAACACGAACTATCTTCCTGAGGTCGTAGGACCGTGTAGCTACGAAGATGCCGAAAGAATCCTGTCGGAGGAAGGATTCCGGCAGAATTTTCACAACACACACAACTGGGTCATGGCAGTTTCCAACGGACATTGTTGGGAGGCTTCGATTGTGTGTTGTCGTACTCGGGAGAATTCTTCCTTTTTTAGGAAGAAGTAGTTTTCTTCAAAGTGATCTAAAAAAAGGAGAAGGAAAATGGAAAACATCAAAAAGCTCATTGAAATCGCTCACGAACTCGAGAAGGAGATCGAGCATACACGGCGCTCTGCTGCTTGGAAGGCTACTTGTCAAGTGATCGTCACTTTTCTGCAGTTGCAGGGGGTGGTATTTCCTGGATCAGGGTGCTTTTGTTTCAAGGAGTCTACGTCTGACGATGAGGTGCGTGCCTACTACACCTCCTTGTTTTCCGCGCTGAGGAACTTTGGTTTTTCAGATTCTGATTTGCGGATCATTGTGGCGAGGCACCAGTCTGCTCGAATCTTCACGGGGTATAGAGGAGAATTGGATCTTCTCGATCCCGAAAGTTGGGTCTCCCGTAGGGGAGGCATCTGCTGTGTCGAGCCGGAATGGTGGGCAGAGCTGGTGGCGACGCACCTTTTGTATAAAGGCCATTAACGTATTGCCACGCGTACGATCGATCCGCGAAAAATATGATCGATCATCATTCATACAGAGGAGCCAGACAGTCTCATACTGTTTGCTCCTCACCATTCATATTTTTTTAAGCGATGGTTTGAGTAAATATGAATTGTTTTTTTGGTTTTAGGAAAGTTTCCATTCAGAATCCAAAAATTTTTCTTCTTTAAGTAATTTTTCGATTTCAGTTTTTATGTCTTTGGTATCTTCTTTAGTAAGCGGTTTTAAATGCGTATAGTATTCAGGTTTTTCTGCTATATGTGGAAAGTTGCATGCTTGACCATATTTTTGGATTTTTGCACTTTTTGCTCGTCCATATATATGAACATGAAGGTGTGGGCCTGTTGACTCAAAAACGCTCCAATTTCCATTGTCTTGATAATTTATTCTTCCAATATCTACCCCATGTTCATTCATTACTTTTGTCATGGCTTGTCCTACGACAATGGTTAATCTCATTAGTTCAATAGCTTTTTTTGGTGAAAGATGTTGTCTGTCAACAACTGGTATTTTTGGAAAAATTATAATATGTCCACCATTTTCTCTATCAATGTGAGGATTTGTATTATCAAAAGATTTTACAATAAAATTGTCTGATTCGTAAATTAACGTTCGCGTGTATGCGATGTTTTGTGAAGCAATTTGGGCGGAGGCTTTTGTAAAAATCCGTCGCTTCATACACGATGTGGTGCGATGTAATAATACATTTTTAATTTCGACCGAAGGGAGGAATATGAAATCGGGGCAATTTTTTAGAATCCCAATTCTTCTAACTTTTTTAAATTCGGAGCGAGATCTGGATGGTCGGTTTGAATGTATCTTCGGTCTATGATTGGGCTTTGGATGATTCTAGGGTTTGCCTCTTTTTTTGCATATGCACGTTTATAGTCTTCGAGTATCTCAGGAAACTTATCTCGGAGAATTGTTAGGAGGCGCACCATCATCGGAAGATATATCTTGTTTTGTTCTATGCTTTGTTCAGCTGATTTTTCGTCATAGTCATCAGCCTTGTAATTTAGTCTAGGCCATTTTCTAGCAGTCAATGCTATTCTTAAACTCATGATCGAATCAGCCAAAGACTCGTGGTGTGCTTGTTTCAAGTGAAAATCGAGCACACTAAAACCTTCTTTTTCGTCGTAAAGAAAATTGGACGGTTTTGGATCAATCATAAGCCCATTCCGATCGAGCTCTTGTACCGTCTCAATGAGTTGAACGATATCATCATCAGAATAGTCAGGAGCATTTTCAGGCGAAAAATTTGTTACGTCTGTTCCAGGCATCAATTCCATAATGACCACTTGATGCTCGAAAGAATATGCTGCAAGTTGTGCCGCATGTTCTATGCCTTCAGCACGGAGAAGTGGCTTGATTTCGAAATTGGCCTGTGTCAGTAAACGAGAAAATTTTGCGGCATATTCTTTTCCGTCAACTTCAATTCGGTACGCGTCTCCATTGTTGCCGGAACCTAGATATTGCTCTTTTGCGCCACCTGTTTCCATTTTTTCTTTCAGCGCATTGATAGCAGGTTCAAATTTTTCTTTGAAGCGTTCGGCGTTTTCCTTTCTAAATTGGATTTCATCCTTCTTTCCTCTGCGTAAAAACTCAATATAGCGCTGTCGATTAGATTCTATTAACTCGGTAAGTTCTGGTGATAAATCTGGAGGTAGGTTATCTAGGTCATCTATTTTGGCAAGTTCAGCTGAATGCTGAAGTAATTTTTTTTGTTCGTTAGAAAATTCTTTTACGCCTTTGTCGCCGAACGCTTCAACTTGGGCTTGTAAGTGCTCCTGTGATTTTGGTCTAAAATTTCTTTCCATATTCATACGTTTAATTTATCATAATTTCGTATAACGTTCGCGTATAAACGAATATGACCAGCAGTAGGATATCCCGAAGGGTTACTGCTGGTCAATTTGGGCGAACGAAGTGAGCCGTTTATACACTGTTAGCTGATGTTGGGCTGATTTTCCTTGTAGACGACTAAAATTGGATTGATTCAAGCACTTCTAAAGCCATTTCTCCTTCGTCTTTTCCAACCTTGTAGTCAAGGAGCTTTCCGTCAATTTCAAGTAAGTACCGGCTGTAATCAAAACCACCGAAGTTTGCGTATAAATTCACCTTTGTGAACTCATTATTGCCGATAACTTCTTTTGTTTGGCTGAATTTGTCATTTTGACTGTATTCATTAAGACGTTCTTCGAGTGATGTGCCTGAATCAATTTCTACAAGAGTCGAAAAAACTGAACTATCTCCATCTGAAATTTTAGTGGCGGTGGTAATGTATACATTGCCATCACTTCGCTCAAGAACGTTATAGCCGTCAGGATAATTAAAAGTCATTCCTTGAGTTTCCCAATCATATACATGAAATGTTTCTTTGGTGTCAGAAGTTGTAGGCTGAGTCGTGATTTCTTCCACGGGCAAAACCTTTGTAGAATTTTGAGTTTGCCAATAATAAACACCGCCACCGACAATAACGGTTGTGATTAGTACGGCAAGAACGACTGTCCAGGGATTTGTTTTGTACTCCATAAGATTTTGGATTAATGAATAAATTATAGATCTATTAAAAGCCTAATCCTAATCATGGAAAATAGATATAGGTAGCCCAATTTCAGCTAACTGGTTTTTATCCAAACTTTTGTATATAAATTATACCAAAAATGGTATAAAATACAAACTTTTGGTATATTGCTGTGGTAGGGCAGTATACCCTCGATATTTACTGCATTTTCATGTATTTTGTCTATATTCTTCAATGTGTTGACGATACGTTGTATACTGGTATTACAACAGATTTAGAGCGTCGGATGGAAGAACACAATTTTTCTTCCTTGGGTGCGCGCTATACAAAATCGAGAAGACCTGTTAGACTGGTATATTCTTCCATGTTTCCCGATAGATCTGCTGCGTGTAAGGAAGAAGTTCGTATTAAAAAACTATCGAGGAAGGAAAAAATATTATTGATTAATCAGGATATATGAATATAAAATCAGCAGAATTTATTAAAGGAGTTGTAGGCCCTGATGACATACTTGAGATGGATCGACCAAAGGTTGCCTTTATTGGACGATCTAATGTGGGTAAATCAAGCGTCATTAACATTCTCACCAACATAAAACAGTTGGCACGGACAAGTTCAACGCCAGGGAGAACACAGCAAATTAATGTGTTTTATATCAACAAATTGTTTTATTTGATTGATTTGCCAGGGTATGGGTATGCAAAGGCATCAAAATTGGTTCGAGAAAAAATTTCAGAAT
>CAZEYK010000043.1:0-9828 GCA_964516055.1 uncultured Gammaproteobacteria bacterium | reverse complement strand
GGATAACGCTTGGGGGCTCTGTATTACCGCTGCTGCTGGCACAGAGTTAGCACCCACTTATTCATATGGTACCGTCACGAATTCTTCCCATATAAAAGCAGTTTACACCCCGAGGGGCGTCTTCCTGCACGCGGCGTCGCTCCATCACACTTTCGTGCATTGTGGAATATTCTTGACTGCAGCCTCCCGTAGGAGTCTGGGCAGTGTCTCAGTCCCAGTGAGGCAGGTCACGCTCTCACGCCTGCTACAGATCAAAGCCTTGGTAGGCCATTACCCTACCAACTAGCTAATCTGCCATAAGCTCCTCTTCAAGCGATAAATCTTTACATGGGAATGTCATATGACCCCCCATGACTATCGAGCATTAATCCAGGTTTCCCTGGGCTATTCTCAACTTGAAGGTAGATTACTAATGTGTTACTCACCCGTTTGCCGGTCCGTACCCAATATTACCGAAGTAAAAAAGGGCCGATCCCTCGACTTGCATGCCTTAGACACGCCGCCAGCGTTCATCCTGAGCCAGGATCAAACTCTCAATAAAAGTTACCATCACGGCAACAATGAGATTTTGAATCCTTTTCTTTAAAAGAAAAGGCTCTATTATTTGTTTTTTTGTTTGGAATAAACGTTTCTTCTTAGAAAGAAGAAATTGGTTTTTGTCACATTTGTGTTATAAATGTGAACCTTACTTGTTTTGTTTGTTTGGTTGCTGAATTGTATAGAACATTCTTTCGGGCCATATCTGGCCTGAGAAAGAAAAAAGAGAAACCGTTTTGTTTTCATTGCTGATCTAGCGTGTGAAAGGGTTGCTCTTTTTTCTTCCCAGTATTCTTATGCAAGAACTTAAGAGAAATGGTGTTTAATTTTTGCTTGTTTTGAGTGCTCGCATACTATACAGACATGACTAAAAGTTGTCAAGGGCTTTGCTTTGGGTATTTATGGGGATAACCTGGGGAAGATTTATTCCATAAACCATTCTTTGCATTTACGTAAAGATTTTTGCCAATTTTTTTACCAATATACGAGGTAATTAGTATGTTGTTCTGTGTGTATACGATGTTTATTTTTTTCGCCATTCTTCAATCTTTTTGTGGTCGCCACTAAGCAAAATTGATGGAACCTCCCAGCCCATAAAACTTTGTGGCTTTGTATATTGTGGGTATTCGGCATTATCGAGTGTATGGGTTTCTTCTTTGAGTGAATCAGGATTCCCTAGTACACCAGGGACAAGACGAGAGACGGCTTCGGTGATAGTAAGGGCACCAAGTTCTCCCCCAGCAAGGACGTATGGCCCCACTGAAATTTCTTCATCAATCATGTGATCGACAACACGCTGGTCTATTCCTTCATACCGTCCGCAAACTATGGTGAGCTCGTCCAACCTGCTCCACTCTTCTGCAATCTTTTGATTGAATTGTCTTCCTCGTGGAGACATAAGAATGGTTCGTTTTTTCTTTCTAATATCGCCGTTGAATATTTTTTTTACTTTACTCAATCCGTTTACTTTCGCAAATGGAATGGCATCAATTGATTTGAGGGCTTTATAGATTGGTTCGGGTTTCATGAGCATGCCGGCGCCACCACCATATGGGGTATCGTCAATTGTTTTCCGTTTATCTTCGGTAAAGTTGCGAATGTTTACTGGATTGATGGTAATAGCTTGTGCTTCTTGCCCACGCTGAAGAATGCTTTCGTTTGCGTACGACGTTATCATGTCTGGGAAGATTGTGAGAATATTGAATTTCATGATACTAGTAAACCTTAAAATTTAATTTTTTACAATTATAGCGTACTATACCTTTCGTATTTATATTATTACTCTATTCTATGGATAACATGTCAAGAAGAGACTTTTTAAAACGTCTTGCTGGTGGGGCAGCATTATTGGCTACGGGAGGTTTAGGTGGTGAAATGGTCAGAAGAGAACTTAAAGAAAAAGACTATAATGAAAAACTTGCAGTAATCGAAAAAAATATTCATTCTCTTATCAACTCATTTACCATAACTAACAAAGAAATTAATAAAAAAAATAATTATACAGAAAGAACAATCTCAGAAAAAGAGCTTGTACGAGATTTCTTTTTAGAAAAAAATGGTGGTATTGATGCTATTAAAAATTCTTTACACGAAACATTAATTCCTCTTGTCCAATTATCAAAAGATTTTGACGTAGATAAAGATTTTATCGCCATAACAAAGTTACTCTATAAGGCCCTTGATACGGTAGACTTACAAGGGACACTTTTAGATTTTATGTTAAAAAATTGTCCAGACCAAGAAGAAAAATTTAGAAATGACATATTCATTGATAAAGAAATATCAAGCACGTATTTTCATACAAAAGCAGAAGATTATTGGCCTGAAAAAATCATGCACTTTGAGATTGACCAACGAATAGGTCAATGGGCTTCCTACCCAAACGAAGATATTAGACTTGCCATAAATGAAAGCTACATACGCGACATTGGGTGGTCTGATGAAAAAAAATTACGTACCTTTAGAATGATCATGGCTAATGAGGACGTAAAACATATTTTACAAAATTCTGATTGCACATTAGCCGAAGTTTTTTCCATTATAAAAGCGGCGATAATTGAGTACCCTGATCTTGATAAAAAACAATATTCAAAAGTAATTAAAGAACTACTTACAAAAAGAGAACAATTTAAATCAAAAGAAATAATTGGACCTCATACTGACGAAGTAATAATTTTTAATTACGGTAATACTGTTCTCAATAGTCCAGATAACCCAACATCCACCAACTTTGATGGTTCCTTTTTAAAAAAACTTTCAGATGAACTTGTAGAAGATGCATCAAAAGTAACACTGGTACATGAGCGTGCAAAGAATACAGATCAGAGTATTAAAAAAACTCTTTCATCAATGATTGAACATAGCAAAGGTGCAACAACATTACTTTTTAATACCCATGGAACATCTACGAATGAATTATTAATTGATGAAGGAAGGGAAACACTTAAGACTTTTACTATTGCCAATCCACTTATGATGCGGGTTATAAATTCAGCGATAGACGGGAAAAATTATAAAGATGAACTTAGCGATGTAACTATTTTTTTAGCATCTTGCCATAGTTATAATTTTGCTAAAGAACTTGAAAGAGCATTTAGATCTGAATTTAACTTTTTAAAAAAAACTTATCAAGATTTACTTAGACACGTTGAGATATCCTACGATGAAATTAATCTCCCCACGGTGATCACAATGGCCAATAAAGGAAGTGTTACTTTCTCATCAGCCTGTATAGGAGAACTCAAAAAACACAGGAAATCAATTAACAGACAGGGTACTCTTGATGGAGCATTTTTATTACAGAGCATGCAACCTGATGTATACGGAACATCTGATATAACATTTTTTAATGGAGATAAGGGAAATTTAGAAGAAATAGGAATGACCCCTGTCACTACTCATACAAAAGCATCATAATTTCTTTATTAGAAAGAACAGGTTCCTCTCTTATAAAAAATACATACAAAAAAACTGCACAGCTTCCTGTGCAGTTTTTTTTAATATGTGATACTACATCATTCCCATACCTGGCATGCCTCCACCCATTGGTGGCATTTGAGATTCTTCTTTGGTTGGTTTATCGGTAATAACGGCTTCCGTAGTAAGAATCATTCCTGCTACTGATACAGCATTTTGTAATGCTGATCTGGTTACTTTTGATGGATCAATAATCCCGGCGACAACAAGATCTTCATAGACACCTGTGGCTGCATTGAAGCCAAAGTTTCCATCATGTTTTTTCACTTCATCAACAACAACGGCTCCTTCGTATCCTGCGTTTGCGGCGATGATGCGAAGTGGCTCTTCTACTGCACGACGAAGAATATTTAACGCAACCATTTCTTCTTCATCATCAAAGTTTAAATCTTCGAGAACTTTTGCGGCACGAATAAGTGCAACTCCTCCACCAGGAACAACTCCTTCTTCAATTGCTGCTTTGGTAGCACCAACGGCATCTTCAATACGGTGTTTAATTTCTTTCATTTCAGTTTCAGTTGCCGCACCAACTTTGATTACGGCTACCCCACCAGCCAGTTTTGCCAAACGTTCTTGAAGTTTTTCTTTATCAAATTCTGAATCTGATTGTTCAATAAGCATACGAATTTGTGCAACTCGTTTGCTGATTTCTTCTTGATTTCCCTTTCCTTCAACAATGGTTGTATGTTCTTTTGTCGCAACAATTTTTCGTGCTTGACCAAGGTCAGCAATCTCTGTATTTTCGAGTTTGAGTCCGATGTCTTCGGTAATAACTTTTCCACCAGTGAGGACAGCGATATCTTCAAGCATGGCTTTTCGTCGATCACCAAATCCTGGCGCTTTCACAGCGAGTACATTAAATGTTCCACGAAGTTTGTTTAATACAAGAGTGGTAAGGGCTTGCCCGTCAACATCTTCTGCAATAACAACAAGTTCTTTTCTTCCTGTTAGAGCAACTTTTTCTAAAATTGGGAGGATATCTTCTACAGATGAAATTTTTCTATCGGTAATAAGAATTTGTGGTTCTTGGTACTCGGCTTCCATACGATCTGGGTTGGTCATCATGTATGGAGAGAGGTATCCTTTGTCGAATTTCATTCCTTTGACGGTTTCAATTTCCATGCCAAAAGATTGTGATTCCTCTACGGTGATCACGCCATCTTGTCCAACTTCTTTAATTGCTTGAGCGATTTTTTCTCCAATTTCTTTGTCGTTTGCGGAAATGGCAGCAACGTTAGCAATTTCATCGTCTTCTACTTTTTTGGCGATGTTTTCTTGCAATTCTTTTACCATTGCTTCTGCTGCTCGATGCAATCCTTTGTTGAGGGCAACGGGATTTGCTCCCGCTGTAACATTTTTAATTCCTTCTTTTACAATGGCTTGAGTAAGAACAGTTGCGGTTGTTGTTCCATCTCCTACAACGTCGTTCGTTTTGCTCGCAACTTCTTTTATCAATTCAACACCAATGTTTTCAAATTTATCTTCGAGTTCAATTTCTTTTGCGACAGATACTCCGTCTTTGGTAATTGTTGGTGCACCATATCCTTTATCAAGCACGACGTTTCGCCCTTTTGGACCTAGGGTCACTTTTACGGTGTTTGCCAGAATATCAACTCCACGGATGAGTGCTTCTCGGGCATCTCTTTCAAATTTAATTTGCTTTGCCATATTGTAATAGTTCAGAGCCAGTCATTTTATAGGGACATATATCCCTATTTCTGACTCTCGTTTTTTAAATATTGATTTATTTTTCCATGATTGCGAGGATGTCTTCTTCACTGACAATTTTATATTCTTGTCCGTCAATTTCAACGTCATCTCCACCCCATGATCTAATAAGAACGATTTGTCCTACTAAAACATGCATTGGAGCAAGTATTCCTGATTCCAACATTTTTCCAGGTCCGATTGCCACAACTTCTGCTTCTGATTTTTTTTCTTTATCGACAGTTTCTGGAAGTAAAATACCTGAAGCAGTTACTTCTTCTTTTGTGAGCTGTTTTACGACAACTCTATCACCAAGTGGTGTTATGTTCATATATGTATATATTACTTTTAATGTGTTATCACTCTTTATGTTTGAGTGATACCAACCCTATTATACTCAATTGCGTTTTTGTGTCAAGAATCATTTATCAAAAAAACCCACGATTGGTTATAAGCTCATGATGACGACCACATGATGATTCCGTGATGCCTGTCGTAACACGAAATCAAAGTGGCGTACACCTGTGCATATAACCAATTGTAGGTTCTTTGTGTAGGACTTATACTATGTCATTGTCTCTTCCTTTTGTCAAGAATAGTATTCTCGCATGATTTAGCCTTATTATGTTGATCTGTGTATGAATTGTGGATGATTTACTCTGTATCCACACCCCACATATACCACTATGAACATAATAATTCCTATATATGAAGAAATAAGATAGTGATCAAATAGGAGTAATGGAGAAATGATGATGAGTTGTATGAATACGGTTTTTATCTTTATTTTTTTCCAAGATAAAAGAATTAGCAGCATACTTATTCCTAAGATGAACCCCAGTATGCCCCACTCTGCAATAAATAGCAGTATGCCATTATGAATGGGTTGATACGTCCATCCTGGATAGATGTTTTGTTGTATAAACTGCTCGTAGGTGTAGTGCTTCCCTCCCACGCCAATGAATGGATGTGTTTTGATGACGCTCCCCCATTCTTGATATTGATTTACTCTTTCTGTTATTGATTGCATCTCATGTGTGCTCTGCTCCCCTGTTACTCTGGTATTAATAAGTGGCATGTAAATTATGCCAAATATTCCTACGGATACGATACCTACAATGATTGTTTTTATGACAATCTTTTTTTTGTGTAATATTGCGATGGACAATGTATATAACACAGCAAGAAATACCATAATCCAAGCAGACCTACTCATGCTGGTAAATAGACCAATACTTAGCATAACCGTACTAAAACATACGCTATAGGTATATTTTTTTACTTGCAACAAATAGTAAAGAAGTATGGTGATATTAATTGCCAGGTAGCCCCCTAATATATTTGGATGAGCAAATGCACCATAGCTCCTTACCCACCTGCCGATAGTATCATTTGCCACGATAGATGTACCTGCTATATGCGCAGGATGTGCGGTTATGCCAAGAAGTGTAGAGGAAAAGGTTGTTTGGAAAATAAATTGATATATAGCGAGCATACTTTGAATTATTGCTCCAGCAATAAGTGCATTGATTATTTCTTTTGTCGCAATTATTGGACTGATCACAATAATTGCCATGATGAGTGCTTGCGCTATAATGAGTGCCTGCTGCCAAGCGAGTACGGGAATTGCAGCAACCGTTGATGAAAGAAAAAGATATGCAATAAATACTCCCATCACTGCAAAAAATAATCGTTCCTGTTTGGAAACCATTTTTCTATTATGTGTTTGCGACCATCTTTTTAGATAATACATAATCCATAAAATAATGATCCCCCACCCCAGCAGTTGGGTAGCATAAAATCCTTCTGTTCCATATTGCCATTTACTCCCATTGATTGTTGCCTCCGAAATAATCCAAATGGTTTGCCATGGAAGAAGAAAAAGCCACAATTTGATTGTTTGTTGGAGTAGCTTGGTGATCATGTTGCTATGGTATTATACCTGTCTTGCCATTTTTGTTTGTATGATTGTCTTCTATCGTTTTCATGAAATTTGAGCATGTGATCGGAAATGATTACTCGGCTGTCTGATTTATGTTGTACGCTGGTAACGTTCTTTTTCATGTGTTTTTTTTGTGTTGTTCTCGCAACATTTTCAACTAGTTCTCCCATCTTTGTATTTAATATCTCCTCTGTGAACGTTTGTATTATTTGTGAGAGATGTGATGGTGTAATTTGATATCGTGGGATGATGCTTTTATCTTTTGCATTTGGCAAAAATTTCTGTGTCCACTTATTTGCTTTTTGCATGCTTTGATATAGTTGTTTTGGATCGTACAGTGGAAGAAGGTGCTTTATCCAATGGATTAAATAAATATCTGGTTGTTGAATTGCTATTTTTTCCAGTCCAAGATGTTTTTCTGTTGTATAAAAACTGAGACAGATTTTATTTTCGATTGCTGTTTTTGTTCGACGATTGTGTAGCAGTGAAAGGGCCAACGTAATGCACAATCGAGTGGTCCAAATATGCGCATCTTTTGTAATAATAAATACATCAATATCACTTGTCTTTTTTGCCGTTCCTGAAGCAACCGTATTACACAGATATACTGCTTGTAGAAATGGAACCCAGGTAATCTTTTTTATTGCTTGTTTGGCAATATGCCGTTTTTGTTCGAGATATTTATTTTTTTGTTGGCGTAATGAAACAAGTTCTGTTCTATTAGGTAGTGTATAAAATCCGCTGGTTTCTTTTATTTTTTTTTCATCAATGAGGGTTTGCAGTTTTGTGTCTATGCAATGGTTGCTTGCCGTTCTTTTCCAGAGGTATCTCACTATTTCCGTTTTGGTGAGCGGATAGTTATGGATGTCTGCGTAGCTAATGGTATTGAGAATTGCGTATTTCATAATGGCCACCTTAGTGTAACGAATTTTTTACAAAAAACATATCACGTGTCAGTGATATGTTTATTTTTGTTCGTAATTGTATAGGTATATGGTAACAAGATTTTGGGATGATTCTTCAATGGTTTTTCCGAGCACTACATTCCACTCAAACCCTTGTTCTTTTTTTTGTATAAGTTTTTTTTCGTAGAGCTGTACTGGCTGCCACCACAAGAATGCTGTTTTTGTATCTATAATGGCATTTTGTTGCCCAAAGTAATTGATGGTCTGGTTATTTGTTCCAAGTGTATCAATAAAGGCTTGTTCCTGTTCTTCTGGAATAGTAAACCTTGCAAATACGGCAGCAGGTTCTGTTTCTATTTGGAAATGTATATTTTGTGCCTCTTTGGGAACGGTGAATCTTCCAGCAATTTCGGCATCTTGCAGCGTAACCTCTTTTGGTTTATCAACATTGCATCCAGCAAACGCAAGAGATATTACAATAATACTGATTGCGAATACAATATATTTTTTCATACATCGTTGAAAAAAGGTGGTATGTACGTATTGTACCATGAACGATATTAGGACTCTATAACGTCAAATACTTTTTTTTCTTTGAACAAAAAGAGCTGTTGAAGCGCGGTGACGGCGGTGGAAATAAACCAATACAGGGTAAGCCCTGCTGGCAATGAAAGACCAATAAGGAAGGTGAAAAATGGCATAAAGTACAGCATTTGTTTGTTCATCATTGCCATCATATTTTCGTCTTTTGCCCCTTCTCCAGCTTCTTTTGGCGCACGTTTTTGGTACATGAGTTTTGCTTGAAAAAATTGAGCACCCCCTGCTAGTGCAGCGAGAACAATATTTACGCGGCTTAACTCTAAGAACCCAAAAGCAAGCGTGTTAATTGTTCCAGGATTTTTCACGAATGAATAAAGGAAGGTGAAGTCGGCGTGTGTAAGTCCTGCGCGTAATACCCAATAGAGAGCAAGGAGAATAGGGATTTGGACAACAAGAGGAAGGCAAGAGCCAAACGGATTGACTTTGTGATTTTTGTAAAGCTTCATGGTTTCTTGCGCAATGGTTTGTTGATCTCCTTTGTGTGTTTCTTTGATGTCTTGAAGTTTTGGTTGAAGGTCAGCAAGTGATTTTTGTGCTTTCAGTGATTTTGAAGTGAGTGGGTATAAGACAAGTTTTATGATGAGAGTAATGGTAATAATGACAAATCCAACATCTGGGATTATATTGTATAATCCAACAAAAGCATTGAATATTGGTTGGAATAAAATGAGTTCAAAGAGGGCTTTCATAGAGAATAGTTATATTTTGTGTGTGGAGTATAGCATGGGGGTAGGAGTTTTTCAATGGGAGGAGACATGAGGGCCAGAAGATAAGAAAACAGGTACAAAGGGTTCGAACCGACGCCGTTGCTTGCAATTGCGTCGGTTCACTATTTGTGGAGCAAACATAAAAAAAGACCTGCATAACATGCAGGTCTTTTTTGTTTAGTTGTATGTTATTTTTCTTCTGTTTCTTCTGCTGATTCTACTTTTTCTTCCTCAACAGGAGATTCTTCTTTTAGTTCTTCTTGAATATTTTCTTCACCATTTTTCTCGGTGTCTTTTTTTTCAATGATTGCTTCTTCTGTTTCCTCTTCACTGCTTACTTCATTATCTGTTCCATCTTGTTTTACTTTAATGGTCCATCCCGTAAGTTCAGCAGCTAGACGAACATTTTGTCCTCCACGACCGATGGCAAGAGAAAATTGATCTTCTTCTACAT
>CAZEYK010000042.1:0-10144 GCA_964516055.1 uncultured Gammaproteobacteria bacterium | reverse complement strand
GTGAAGCCTCTGATGGCATTGTGTTAAGAACTATTCGTTAATTATTTTTTTATGATAGGTGATACCCCAATTTTTGAAAAAAAGAATGTTCTGGTTACTGGGGGAGCCGGATTTTTAGGTTCCCATTTGTGTGAACGGCTTCTGCGAGAAGCAAAAGTTATTTGTATTGATGATTTGTCAAATTCTCGTATTGAAAATATTGAGCATTTGTTGCAATATCCTGATTTTGAATTTATTCGGTTTGATATTAATAATCCATTTTCTTTAGAGGATTTTGAAGAACTTGATAAATTTAAAGTAAAATTTCAGGGTGTTCAAGAAATTTATCATTTAGCGTGTCCTACGAGTCCAAAGAATTTTGAGGAGAAAAAAATGCATTCTTTGTGGGCGAATTCTACCTCGATGATTAACACGCTTGATTTGGCTGTGAAGCATCGGGCAAAATATGTGTTTGCTTCAAGTTCTGTTGTGTATGGACAGCCAGAAGAAGATAATGTTGTTTTTTCAGAGAATCATGAAGGTATTGTTGATCATTTATCTCCTCGGGCGTGTTATGATGAGGGAAAACGATTTGCTGAAACTTGTGTGGAAACCTATCGCCAAGTATATGGGATTGATGTAAAGATTGCGCGTGTTTTTTCTACCTATGGTCCAAGGATGCCACTTGATGTGGGATTACTTATTCCAGATTTTATTTTGAGTGCGCTTCGTGGAGAAAATGTTGTGATTTATGGAAATGGGGATCTTACGCAATCTATGTGTTATGTCACCGATATGATTGATGGTATGGTTCGTTTAATGCATTCAGGACCGGAGTTATCCCTTGTCAATCTTGGACATGATCGGGTGTTGAAAATGGTTGATGTGGCACAGCAGATTATTGCCATGACCGGTTCTTCTTCTCAAGTGGTTTTTGAAGATCCTTTGGTATTTTTAACAAAAAAGGGTATTCCTGATTTGCGTTTGGCAAAACAAGAATTACATTGGCTTCCTATTGTTGGTTTGGAACAAGGGTTAAAATTAACTATTGATTATACCATTGCCAATAAGGAAATGCTTGGTTCGGCTGGATTATAATATTTGTGTATGTTTATTGCGATTGTTCCGGCATTTAATGAAGAAGTCCATATTGCCTTTGTTGTGCGCGCACTGCTTGATTATGTTGATGAAGTGGTTGTTGTCGATGATGCTTCTTGTGATCGTACGGCCAGTTTTGCTCAAGAAGCTGGCGCTACGGTGTTGTCTCATGAAATTAATAGGGGACAAGGAGCTGCACTGCAAACGGGGCATGAATATGCTTTGTATAAGGGGGCAACGTATGTTATTCATTTTGATGGAGATGGACAGCTTGATGTGTTAGACATTCCGGAAGCAAAACGTGTGTTGGATTTTTGTGGTGTTGATATTGTATTGGGATCACGATTTTTGGGAAAAGATGCTAATATTCCTTTTGTAAAACGATATGTGCTTTTTCCTCTTGGTCATGTAGTCAATAGATTTTTTGCGGGTATGCATCTTACTGATGTTCATAATGGGTTTCGGTTGTTTCGGGGACATGTACTTGATAAACTGGTGATTACCCATGATGGTATGGCACATGCAACAGAGATTCTTGCATTGGTGAAACACCATGGATTTTCTTATCAGGAAATTCCTATTCATGTGACCTATCATGAATATGGTCAAGGTGCTCGTGGTGGATTTCGTATTGTGAAAGATTTAATTTTTGGAAAATTTTTATCGTAAGTATATGCTGGTATTATTTCAAATATTGTTTGTTCTGTTTGCTCTTGGTGGTGCCTTTGGCGTTGTAACTAAATATAAAAGTGGGGTACTCGGAACAAAAGGAGCAATTTTTTGGTTTTGTTTTTGGATTGTCGTTATTGGTGCTGTTATTTGGCCAAATGGGACAGCGGTTGTTGCCGGGTTGTTTGGTATTGGTCGTGGTGCTGATTTTGTGTTTTATATTTCCATCGCTGTATTATTTTATATTATTTTTACTCTTCATATTAAAATAGAAACAGTGAGTCGTGATATGACTCGTCTTGTTCGTGATCGTGCATTGGAATCTAAAAAAAAGTAAGTATTTATGAAGATTGCTCATATTGTTTGTCGATATCCTCCGTACTATGGAGGTATGGGAAATGTTGCGTTTGAAATGGCGCAAGGACTTCAGGCACGTGGACATGATGTGGTGGTGTATACCCCAGATTATTTTTCTTCTTCAGAAATTCGTGATGTTGATGATCCATCAGGTGATCATGATACTTCATTGCAAAAAACGATTGATCAGGTAAAGCGATTGACTCCTTCGGTGTCGTATGGAAATGCGGCTCGTTTGCCACAGTTAAAAATAGAATTAGACAAATTTGATCTTGTCCATTTGCATTATCCATTTTTTGGTACTGCGCATTTGGTAGCCCAATGGAAGAAAAAACATCCAGATAAACCGTTGGTGCTTACGTATCATATGGATGCTCGTTCGACAGGATGGAAAGGACTGATTTTTCGTTATTATGCAAAATATGTCATGCCTCGTATTGTGACTGCTGCAGATGTGGTGCATGTGAGTTCTCTTGATTATATTCAGTCAAGTGATGCGCGTTATTTGTATACACAAACTCCTGAAAAATTTTTTCCATTACCATTTGGGGTAAATGGTAACCGATTTTTCCCTGGTGATAAACCACTTCGTTTATTTACTCACTATGGACTTGATTCTGCGTATCCGACGGTGGTATTTGTGGGAGGAATGGATCCTGCTCATTATTTTAAAGGGATACCTGATTTTTTGAAGGCGTTATTGTTATTAAAAAAACAAGATCAGTTGCCACAGGTAATATTTGTTGGTGATGGGGCATTACGTCACGAGTTTGAATTGAAAGCTACTGCGTATGGAATTGCTGATCGTGTGCGATTTGTAGGACGTGTCTCTGATGAAGCATTACCCGAACATTATCGGATGGGTGATGTGTTTGTTCTTCCTTCTATTCATCAGGGGGAAGCCTTTGGAATGGTCCTTTTGGAAGCAATGGCTTCGGGGCTTTCTGTGATTGCCAGTGATTTACCAGGGGTAAGAACGGTTGCTCGTGATGGGGGAATTGTTGTGCCTCCACGTGATCCGGCTTCATTGGCAGAAGCGTTGAGTGCCTTTTTTTCTCAATCAACTGAGTATCGACGTACGTTGTCTCAGCAGGCAAGACAGGCTGTGGAGCAGACGTATTCTTGGGAACGTATTTGTACGAATCTTGAACAATTATATGTTGGGTTGGTGGAGAAGCACTAGCTTTGCTATACTAGGGATACATATTTTTAATTAGCATATATTATATATATTTATGGGAAAATTTAATAAAGGGGTATTTTTAGGTGGACTTGTTGGTGCTGCATTTATGTGGCTGAATACCACCAAAAAGGGTCGTGATACACGAACACAGCTTATTGCTGCGGCAGCTGATATTTATGGAAATATTAAAGATGGTGTGCTTACGTCAGCGCAGTGGAAAAAAATGACAAAATCAAAGTATGCTAAACTGGTTATGAGTTCTGTTGATACGTATGCAAAAAAATATTCGCTTCCAGCTTCTGCAAAGAATATGTTGGAGCGATTGTTATTATCTCAATGGACTCGATTGCAAAAGGAAGGAAAAAAATATTTTTCATAAGTAATTATTTTCTATTATGAAGTCACTGATCTCGTATTTTGAATTTGCTATTGAACAACATGCTTCGGATATTCATCTTGTGGCAGGAGAGGTTCCTGCTGTGAGAATTAATGGGGAGTTAAAGGCTATTAAAGATGAACCACTTTCTGATAAATCATTACAAACCTCGGTATTTGGATTGCTTACTGATGAACAAAAAAAACGGTATCAGGATGATTTGGAGTTGGATTTTGCGTATCAAATGGATAGTACTCGTTTTCGTATTAACTTGCACCAGCAACAGGGGATGATGGGGTTAACTGCTCGTATTATTCCTTCAAAAATTCCGACGCCAGAGGCATTGCGATTTGAACCCGCATTGTATGATTTTTCTACTATGCTTGATGGGTTAGTGCTTGTTGTTGGTCCTACTGGTTCAGGAAAGTCAACAACTATTGCTTCTATGATTCAGTCTATCAATATGTCGAGGAAGGCACATATTGTGACGGTAGAGGATCCTATTGAGTTTTTGTTTACAGATGATCAGTGTCTTATTGAACAACGGGAAATAGGAGTGGATACTCATTCGTTTGCGGCATCATTGAAGCATGTGTTGCGACAGGATCCTGATATTATTCTGGTGGGAGAAATGCGTGATCCTGAAACTATTGCAACGGTGCTTACTGCGGCCGAAACAGGACATTTGGTGTTTTCTACACTCCATACGTCTAGTGCGGCGGAAGCGGTTGGGCGTATTGTGGATGTATTTGAAGGATCAAAACAAAAACAAATACTTGTTCAGTTATCTTCTGTTTTGCGAGGGGTGGTAGCACAACAATTGTTACCAACGGTGGATGGAAAACGTGTTGTTGCGCGTGAAGTATTGGTGAATACTCCGGCTGTTTCTAATTTGATTCGTGAGAATAATATTGCTCAAATTGCCAGTGCGATGCAGACCGGAGCAAAGGATGGCATGGTTACTATGGAACAATCAGTAAAAACGCTAGTAAAAGAAGATCTTATTGATAAAGAAGTCGCTGAGCGGAGAATTGGCAAGTTGCGTCATGTGTAGAAAGGAAGCCATCATCGTTTGTTAGTGGCTATGAACAGTATGGTTGGTCTTGTTTTGGTATATTGTCTGCATAAGAGGCGTATATATATTTTGATGTGAAAAAAAGGCGAGTAGGTACAACTTATCGGCGTCAGGGACAAGGATCTCGACAAGATAGTGGCGACACACGAATACGTTTGGTTGCTCTTGTTTTTTGTTTCGCTGCCTCAATAGTAGTTTTTCGGTTAGTACTGTTGATGATTTTGCAGCATTCATTTTATGAAGCGTTGGCCATAGGGTCGCATGAGATTTCTCAAAAATTATTTCCTGAACGTGGAGAAATTTTTATTCAGGATAGCCGTACTGGAGAAGAATATCCATTTGCTATTAATAAAGATGTTTTTTTGTTGTATGCGGATACGAGAGATATTCCTGATGATGAAACTGCAACGCTTGTGGAAAAAAAGCTTGCTACCATATTTTCTTATGACGAGGCTAAAGTAGCCACGTTGTTTTTGCAGTTAAATAAACGGGATGATCCTTATGAGCCAATTGAACAGCAAATTGATGAACAGACAAAAACGGCGATAGAAGAATTGGTATTACCAGGTATTGGCTTTGTGAGAAAGTCAGAACGATTTTATCCTGAGTCGCAGTTAGCTGCACAAGTTGCTGGTTTTGTGAGAAAAAATGAGGAAGGTGAGACACTTGGTCAGTATGGGATTGAAGGCTATTGGCAAAAGGAACTTGCGGGAGAAGGAGGTTTTTTTGCGGGTGCAAGAGGTGCCGGCGGAGGATGGATTCCGCTTGCTGGACGGTTGTCTCAAGAAGCTCAGGATGGTGTTAATTTGGTGCTGACGATTGATAGAACATTGCAATATCTTGCGTGTGAGGAATTGCGTAAACGAATGGGGGAGTATGGCGCGAAAACGGCATCATTGATTATTATGGATCCAAAATCTGGGGCTATTCGTGCCATGTGCAGTTTGCCTGATTTTGATCCAAATACGTATAACAAAGTGGATTCTATTGCCGTATTTAATAATACGTCAATTTTTACTGCGTATGAACCGGGGTCTATCTTTAAACCTGTTGCTATGGCTGCGGCATTGAATGAAAATTTGGTGACGCCTGATACGTATTTTTATGATCCAGGAAGTGTTGAGGGACTTTGTGATACGCCTATTAAAAATGCTAATTCAAAAGCGTATGAGGATCAAACTATGACGGGAGTACTGGAAAATTCGATTAATACTGGTATGGTTGAAGTAGCAATGAAATTGAAGAAAAAACGGCTTCGCGATTATATTGAAGCCTTTGGTTTTGGGGTAAAGACGGGCATTGAAATTGATAGTGAAGGATCTGGAACTATTGAATCGTTGTCTCGTAATAAAGGGGATAACGTTGATTGTTATGCTGCTACGGCTTCTTTTGGACAGGGGATTACGGTTACGCCTTTGCAGATGGTTACGGCATTTTCGGTTATTGCAAATGGTGGTGTACTTATGAAGCCCTATATTATTGATAAAATTTTGTATCCGAGTGGAAAAGTGGATAGCACTCATCCAAAAGAAGTACGACGAGTTATCGATCCTCGTCCGGCTTCACTTTTGGCGGGAATGTTGGTGAGTGTTATTGATAATGGGCAAGCAGCAGCTGCTGCTGTTCCTGGATATTATATTGCAGGAAAAACGGGAACAGCTCAGATTGCTGATCGTGGAGGATATTCTGAGGAAACTAATCATTCGTTTGTTGGTTTTGGCCCTATTGATGATCCGGTATTTACAATGATTATAACGTTTGAAAAGCCAGAGCGAAAATTTTCTTCTGCTACTGCGGCCCCAACGTTTGGGGTGATTGCAAAGGAGATTCTCGATTATTATCGTGTGGCGCCAGGAAGGTAATGTTTTTTATGTACTAAATAAAAAATAACCATGGATTTTCCATGGTTATTTTGTGTCAGGAGGGAGACTCGAACTCCCGACCTCAGGGTTATGAATCCTGTGCTCTAGCCAGCTGAGCTACCCTGACAGAGAAGCAACAGTTAACTGTTGACAATTGACATTACACGATCGCGTTAAATATCAATTGTTAATGATAAACTGTTTGGCTTTTGTAGCCCCAAGGGGAATCGAACCCCTGTTGCCTGGATGAGAACCAGATGTCCTAACCACTAGACGATGGGGCCATATGGAAATGTTGGATTTTTTCTGTACTATCTTGAAATATAGACGATCATAGAATACCGAAATTTCCTTGTCGTGTCAATATGTTCTTTTTTGTTTTTTGTATTCAAAAAACTGTCAATGAAGGCAGTTTTTGTTGGTTACATTTCAAAGTGAGGTGTTGTCGATTCTGAAGTTGTTTGTTGGGTAGGAGGAGGTTGTTGTCCAACGTTTCTTTTTCCTTTGAGGGCATCTTTGAGTGCTTTTCCTGCTTTGAATTTGGGAACGGTTACTGGTGGAATTTGAATTTTTTCTGCAGGATTTTGTGGGTTTACTCCAATTCTTCCGGCACGAACTTTTGCACTAAAGGCACCAAATCCGGCAATGGTTACTTCGCCTCCATCCATGAGTGCTTTTGTTACTACATCAACAAAAGCTGCTACCATGTCTTCAGCTTCTTTTTTGGATACACCTGCTTTGTCTGCTATTGCTTGAGCAAGCAGTGCTTTATTTAATTTCATATTTCTTTGTTTAAAGAAGTAGTATTACTATATGGACTATTCTACAATAATCATATATTTGTGTCAATAGAGCGTAATTTAGTTCATGGCTCATGGGCAACGTAGTATATAAAAAAACAATCCGGAAAAGGATTGTTTTTTATTTTACTTTTTGTTTGTCTGTTTATCGTGCGTATTCGATTGAACGAGTTTCACGAATGACGTTGACACGAATTTCTCCGGGGTAGGTGAGTTCATTTTCAATTTTTCGTGCAATGTCTTTTGCTAGGTTGTATGATTGGTAATCATCAACTTCTTCTGGTGTCACAAAGACGCGGATTTCTCTTCCTGCTTGGATGGCATACACTTTATCTACTCCTGGAAAATCTTTTGCGGTTTTTTCTAGTTCATCTAGTCGAGCAACAAATTGTTCGTATGTGTCTCTACGAGCTCCCACGCGTGATGCAGAAATTGCATCGGCTGCCATGACAAGCTTTGTGAGGAGTAGCGGTGGGTTTATGTCGTGGTGAGTAAGTGCCACTTGTGAGGTTTCTTCGTCAACGTTGAATTTTTTGAGAATAGTATATCCAATTTCAGTGTGTGTTCCTGTTGTTTCATGATCTACGGCTTTTCCAATGTCGTGGAAGAATCCTGCTTTTTTGGCTTTTGCGACATCTACCCCAAGTTCTTCTGCCATGATGGCACAAAGGTGAGCAACTTCTTCTGAATGTTGGAGAATGTTTTGTCCGTAACTTGTTCGGTATTTTAATCGTCCAACAATGGAAACAAGCTTTGGATCAATGCCAATAATACCAAGACGATGGAGTACTTCTTCCCCTGCTTTTCTGATGTCAACGGCAAGTTCTTTTTTTGCATCTTGAATAAATTCTTCAATGCGAGCCGGTTGGATACGTCCATCTTTGATAAGTTTTTGGAGGGCAAGTGAACAGACACGTCGGCGGATTGGTGAAAATCCAGAGACAAGAATCATACCAGGGGTTTCGTCGATAATGAGTTCACACCCAGTCATTTTTTCTATGGTTTTAATATTTCTTCCGTCTTTTCCAATGATTCTTCCTTTCATTTCATCGCTTGGAAGACTTACCGCTGTTGACGTTGTTTCGGCAGCATGGTTTGCCGCTGTTCGTTCTATCGCATTGATAATGATTGTTTGTGCTTTGCTTTCTATGTCTTCATGATTTTGTTTATCAAATTTCATTTGTAGATCATAGAGTTCCTGTCCTGATATTTCTTCTATTTTTTTGAAGAGACTATCTTTTGCTTCTTCTGCTGAAAGTCCTGCAATGTCTTCTAATTTTTTTACGGCATCTTCTTTAAGTTCGTCAACTTTTTGTTTGATTGCTTCAATTTGATTGGCTTTTTCTTGGAGGAGTTCCTTTCTTTTTTCAAATTGGTCAACTTTTTGTTCGAGTGTATTTTCTTTTTGGTTGAGACGATTTTGGATGTCTCGGAATTCTTTGCGGCGTTCTTCTTCGTCTTTTTTTGCGTCATCAATGATTTTGATGGCTCTTTCTTTTGCTTTTAGGATGAGGTCTTGTTCTTTATTTTTTGCTTCAACAAGACGTTTTTCTGCAAGTGCCTCAACTGAGTTTGCACGGGTTTGGGCTATTTGTTTTCGCAATACGTATCCAATTCCCACACCAACTGCAGCTGCGATAATTGCAACGATTAGTGATGTCATATTATAAAATGCTCATGTATTAAGATGAGCGATAAATCTATGTGTAGAGATGCGAAGAAATGGAGGCTGGTGCCTCGTATGTTTCAACCATGAGTTACCGTGGTGGTTGAGGGGAACGATGAGTTGTGTTGTGCTTTTTTGTTATAAAATGGCTCAACATAGTAAAATTCTCAGGATGTTCAATTTCGTGTCTCTTCTTAGACTATCGCTTCAAAGGTATATTAATTAGCAGGTACGATTGTAGCAATATTTGGTGTATTTGTCAATTTATTTTTCTATGAAAAAGCCCCAGGCAACGGAGTGTTTGGCTGGGGATATGTGGGGGCGGTGTCTATGATGGATGATCAGTGAAGCATCGCGGGAGACGGGAATGCCTCCACGGCGAATTTGATGGCCGTTTTTTCAGGCATGAAACCGTTGCTAGAGAACCAGGTCATGGCAGTGATTGCCTCTTCCTGGTTTTGGCATGGTTCCGTGTGATATTTTTTGGCGATTTTTATTACCAATTCACCGTGTTCGTTGAGACCGTCGAGAACACCGAGGTGAACATGGAAGACGACGCTTCCATCTTTTTGTCTTTCTGTTTGAATGGTGACGACGAGATTTATTTTTTTCTCTTCCATTTTGACACCTCTCCTTGGTTGGGTTGTGCAGATGTATTACTTGTTTTCTGAGGGAATGTCAAGGAGGTATGACTGCCAGTTTTCTGTTGTGAGTTCTTTGGGAGTTGGTTTGTTTATTGAGGTGTATGGACCTATGGCGTCTCTATGGAGCGTTTCACAGTAGGCTCCTGTCTCGAGTTTTTGGCCAATATCGTGGGCGAGTGTGCGGATATAGGTGCCTGTTGAACAGGTTACTCTGATGGTGAGTGTTGGATACGTATATGAGATGATTGTAATATCGTGAATGGTGATGGTATTTGGCTGTCGTTCTATGGTGATACCTTTTCTGGCAAGTTCATAAAGTTTTTTGCCGTTCACTTTTTTTGCGGAGTACATTGGTGGTAGTTGTTGTATTGTTCCGATGAATGATGTTATTATTTCTCTGATTTTTTTTTCTGAAGGGGGAGTATTTTTTTCATG
>CAZEYK010000041.1:0-10228 GCA_964516055.1 uncultured Gammaproteobacteria bacterium | reverse complement strand
TGAACACATCCATTATTTGAATTATTATCAGGATTCCGTTGTTTCTTATATATATCAATATAATTTCCATCAGCATCAAAATCCATCATCACCGCTAAATACCCAAAATCAGCATCAATCATACCATCCAACTGATCCACTGGTGTGGCTGATAATGTTTGTACAAAACTACGCTGAATGTCCTGTCCATTACGTACTAATGCCACATGTGCACTGCTACAGACATTACTATAACCTCTATATGGATGATAATAACAATAATCCCAAAGCAACAAATACCCAAACCGAGTTTGTCCATTATCAAAGGTATGTTTAAACGTATATAACGGCAAAGCAGTTTCGCCACTAAGATCCAAGGCAGCTGGTTGCCAATCTTCGTTGGAAAAGAAATTCAAAAATGGATTTGCATCACCATTAGCAATAACAATCTGAGCATCCACCGTTTGCGATTGCACTGCATTATCCTCACCAGCCATTGCGTCAAAATCAATAGCAATATCTTGGATAGTATACCCTGTTCCTGTATTTTTCCATCGGGAATAAGCAATATTCCTATAAATAGCACACTCAACATCATTGGCAGTACTTTCATTATTACTCGATGCAACTTTTAGCGGTGGAACAAAAACTGGCAAGAAATCAATCTTTTTAATATCTGCTAAATTTACGGCCACACGAGTGGATAAATCATAGATTGCCCCTCCAGAAAAATCAAGCTCCGTACTAGGATGAAACCCTGATTGTTCCTGATTTTCGTCATCAACAATGGCATTTCCATCCCAACGACGTTTATACCATTGTCTATTCCCGTTTACCCACGCTTCATATTCATTGGCATCGTGTACTTGAAATACCACGGCATCAGTACCAAATCGACCCCACGCATATTTTTGTACGGCGCCATACAAATACGCGATTCCTTTATCTTGGGCAATTCCTTGTGTATCAGAAACGTAGTTTGATTGACGAAGAAGATTACTCCACACATCCAATGGATGATCCTCAACATAATTAGTGGCACTACTCAAAACATTTGCATTAGTATACTGAGAATCGTAAGTATACGCTCCATGACTGTTAGAATCCACACAATACACTTCTCCTCCCGCATTTTCTGAGGCATCAATCGGCGGATAGTATCCAGCCTCAGGATGCAAATTATACACATCAACATTCGAAGCAGACACATCAATAGGAAGCCACGTTAAACACGCAAATTCCGTTTCAGCACCATTAATTGGTCGACTCAAATCATATTCCAAACAATACCCCAATTGCCCTACATACGTTTCTTGTTTATCCTTTTTACTACACTGCCCAGGAACTACCAAACGAGGATTATTCCCAGTAGCTTCATGGACCACATCACAATGCGCATCAATAGAACATGGTTGTCCTGCTTTTTCTCCACCTTGGCAAATACCATCAGGAATAGACAAACTATTCTCTGGACGAGTGAGTGGCCAATAATCTACCAGACTATTTCCATAAGACACTTTTGTATATTCACAAGAACAATTTCCTTCCTGACATATATTAGCAGCAGAAAACAATGAATTTTTTTCCGTAAATATACGCCGTTGACCCGAATTTGGAGTATCAGCATTTTGTACAACATCCTCTCCCAAGATAATACTATCCTTTAACGGAAAAGGGGCATCCTTTTGAGGAAATACTTTACATGAACCACCAGTAAGATACTGTAATGCATCTTGTTCAGCACGTACCAATTCATCTTCATTATCATTTTGAGACAATGCCGCATCCTGTGGAAATGCTCCTTCCATTGGATAAATACACTGCCCTTCATAACACCGTCCATTACTATCAAATCCACATTGCAACCAATCACGTTTTGGAATGTCATTAACAAAACAACCAGAACCACTATAATCTATATCATTAGGATCTGTAGGAGGATCAAAAAAGTAAGAAGGAATTTCATAAACAAGATATTGTACTTCTTTACGAGAATCAAAAGTAATATACGAAAAATCTTTAATTTGAAACTTCTCAAAAAGTGATAACCCCGTATATTCTTGACCATACCAAGATGTATCCCGCGTCACATACGCATCCTCGGTAAGTTGTTCAGCACCCAAACTATCCGAACCAGGGTCTACCCAATCCGTACACGCAACACCAGGAACAGTATCCCGACATGCCCGATATTCATAACACAAATCAATAGGTTTTCCACTTTCATCAATATGGCGCAACGAATTTCGACACGCAAGCCATTCTGCACACTCACGATCACGATCAACTTTCAATAAAATATTTGCATCCAAATTTCCTTGCGTAATAGCTGGCACAAATCCATATCGATCATCAAATTTCTTTTCACTTCGCAAATACGTTTCCGTAGTATCAAACAATTTATTTGGAACATCTGTCCGATCAAACAAGACACACCCTTCTCTCACACTCACTCCCAAATCAGCACACTCTGCAATTTTTTGCTGTAATTTATCATTATAAATCACATGATAAGAAGTTCCTGCAAGATTTGTTCCATTATCCGTGTCAGCATGGTCGACTAACTCAACACATCCATTATACTGTGGTTCACAAGATCCCACATATCCATCATACAATGAAGAATTATTTGACCACAAACCAAACTCTCCGCCACGTTGCAAAAAGTCACCATAACACGGAACATTACCAACGTTATCACAAGTAGCATCCTCTGCTCCACACTGATTAGAAGACGTACACAAAAGAGCACTATCATTGCTACACATTCCAACATTTTTTATAAACCACCCAAATTGCTGTGCCTCATTTGTACTCCGCTGATCAGCTGGTTTATATTCACAAATAGCATTTCCGGTAATTTCGGGATCTTTAAAGTAATTAATTGTTGCACCCGAAGAAAATTCACTACAACCAATCACATCATCTCGACACAACACCCCTTCAGAGCCAAGATACCGATCAGGTTGATTCAAAAAGAGAATGTCTTGATAACTAAACGAACTATCTTCATCAATATTCACATTTTGTGATTCCAGTCCAAGAGCCTGACATCCCATAGCGCCATCATCACACATAACTTCAGGACGAATAGACATGTATACAGGATCATTTTCTGCCGGATCAGCAGGAATCACCACACTTGATTGATTCACAGACAAAATTCCTGGAGAAGTAAGCGTTTCTGGAGAAAGCCCCGTTAAAATAGCCCCATCCGTAGCAAACCGCACATACGAACTATTTGGTACAGGAATCATTCCTTTAATATAACAACCTCGTTCTTCTGGAATAACAGTACAAGAATATGTTTCAAAATTTACCGTAGCAGAACACGTTTGTGGACCAGTATCTCCATTAGGAAGCTCACAAAATACGTTAAACAATTGCATAGCTGCTTGATCTGTTCCATCAATCGTATTGTACGTATCAAATACAGGAGAACAACCAACAGCTTCCGCTCGACACAATTGTTCAAAACCAGTGAGCGCCATAAGATTATTTGCACTATCCGTATATTCACGACAACCCAGCGCTGCGCCAGGAAGTCCATCATTTGGAGTAGCATCACAACTTGTAGGCACATCAAGATCATTATACTTCCAACTGTCTTTAATCAAATATTTTCTATCTTGTACTCGAGTCAAACGAACATTATCAAGATACAACAATGAACTTTGGTCATCAGTAGGAATACGATCAATAACAAGAGAAATAAGTTTTTCTGGATCACCACTAAACTGTACCGGACCAAACCGGTATTCTCGCCAACGATCGCTAATACTCACCGGTTCCTCGGTATTTAAAATAGGATCAAAGGTAAATGAATCAAGTGGCACAGGATGACGATTAAAATCAACGTCAGTAAGTGGAAGTGCATTACACGTATCATTACCACATCCTTCGGCACATTCGTACAATGTTTGTACAAACAAATCACTTTCACAGTATGACTCACGCAAATATCGTTCTCCAAGACATTGATCTCCAAAAAAATCATCCTCAGCGGCAACCCCATCCACCAAAACATCATCGCCATCAGTATCAACACCATTACACACTAAAGGTTCTGCAGAACCAACAGCACATGCCCCATCAGAACAACCATTTCCACAGGTATATACCTTATGTTTAATAATGCCATTTTCACAATAGGCCTCTAATAAATTATTTCCTCCTGGAACACATTGATCAGCAAGTTGTGTTTCGATATTAGCATCAGCACTTCCAGCCAAACCGGCTTGATACGGATTGTCTCCATTATCAGTATCAACAACACAAGGAACGTGATCCGCAGGTTGAATAGCAATGGGATCAACTTGTTCAAAATAGATAGAAAGATTTTGTGGAGTACCACGAGCCCAAAATGATAATTCATACAATGAATCTTCTTCCACGGTACCTAAATCAAGTGTTCGCCTCGCTTGAGAAGAGGCAATTTGCAATGAATGTTGTCCCACCTGGACAGATTCACCAACAACACTTAATCCTGCTTGAGGATACCATCCTTGTTTTGCCTCAAGAAGTGATTGAGGTCCATCCGAAATTGGTTCAAAAATATCACCCTGTTGATTCAACAATTGCCGAACATCATTACTGGTATTTCCTACATACAGCCGACAATTATTTGCAGAAGCAGGACACGCATTCGATTCATCTGGAAGTGCCATATACACACAAGCCCCATTAATGTATGAACCACCTTTGACACATCGCTGACAAACAGGTTCTCCAGGAAGTTCATCAGACAAATCATCTGCCCACAATCCTCCTTTTTGTTGACACAAATTTGGTTGTCCTTCTTGTGGAAATGGAAGATTACTAACCGCATTGGTAAGTGCACCATCATACGCAAGATGTGAATCTGTTTTTCGTAATGGTTTACAACTATCAGATACACTCACCAACTGACTTTCTAATCGATAAAAAATATGTGCTTGATCATCATAAAATGCTCGACAATCAGGATCAGCTTGATCAATAGGATAATTATTCAACGAATTAGTATATGACTGAACATTACATCGCGCATACATATCTTCAAGAATTTCTTTCACATCATCAGCATATGCAGGAGAACCAAGTGCAAAATAATCTTCCACTCGTTCCGATTGGCCACTATTACCTACTAATTCAGGATTGATCACAGAAAGATATTGTTGACGATCCTGCTCCACCTGAAGCACAGTATGCGTACGAAGCACATATCCATCTTCAACAGAACCTTCCCACGTATAATACGTTTTTTCATTGGTATCAGTTTTTTGAGCGCAATATCGTAAATCCGTATAATATTCCAAACTTTCTCCTCCTTGAGTACGCGCATCAATATTAGTAAATTCATCACACCCCACATATTGAGCAGAACACTCTTCCGCCGTTGGGGAATCAGCAATAAAATACAATGGGAATATCCCAGGTTCAAATCCTTGTCTATTCACTTCTGCGCTATCGTATCCAATTTGTCGATATGTTTCGTACCCCACACATTCCGCAGCACAAAAATTATTCCCCACAATGGCAGGAACTGTTGGACCAAAACCAGAAGTCACAGGTGTATACGCATCACATCCCACTTCACTTGGCAAACACGCAGAGACATACGGATCACAGGCATCCCCTTGTGGTAAAAAGGCAAAATCTGAAATAGTTTGTGGCCAGTCTATTTCCGTCGTAGCGGGATTAATATCATAACAACCGAGATAATCTGGCGCTTTTTTCAAATAGGTAAACTCTGCATCATTATCACGATGATACAATCCATCAATACCAAGAGCAAACCGATTAAAATCATTTGGATTCCGCTGTGCTGGGTAAAAAGCCGTACATCCCTGATCAGCAGAAGAACACGTATACTGAGAAATACGTTCATTAAAATGAATTGTTTGATTTCTTCCAAATTCTTTTAATGCAAGCTGACTTTCCACCCGAGAATACCAATTCCCATTGGCATCTTTTTCTGTACTATATGCACGACACCCTACCGTACTGGCATCACACGCATCAAAATCAATTGTTCGAGCCAAATAGGAAGCAGCATTCCCTGTTCGTGTATTTTTGTATGCGGTACAGGTATCATAATAGGCTGGACAACTATCCGCACCAATATCCCAAACATTTTTTTCCTTTGTACAATAGCCATAAGAAGAACAACTCCCATCATCAGCTTCAAGCACACATGTTGGGGTATCAATACATTCTTCTCTTCGTTCATTTGTATTTGGTGAAAGCAATTGCTCACTAGGTCCTTTTGTTCGACACTGTACCGCAGGAGCACGAATAACCCAATTAGGATCAATAAGGTGACAATACGGTTTCGTAACATCAGGAATAACTCGTCCAGAAACCTCATCAAATCGACAGGTTTCAAAATTAGCGACAACCGTTCCCAATGTCCACGCAGAGGGATTATCTGGATCAGCTTTTAATGCGGAAATTTCAGGACCTATTGGTAAAATACGTACCTTACGCAATTTTTGTAAATTAGAATAACAATAAGCATTTTGAAAACATCGTGAATCAGTATTGAGTGAATTTCGTGGATTAATCAATGGCCAGTTTGCATGAAGCAGCCCTTCATCAAGTGCTTGCTTAATGGTTAACGCTTCTCCACCTGCAGCTCTATCAAGAAGTAAGGCAAAATCACTATCAATAACACAATTATACAAACTTGGATTATCCGATGGACAAGCTCGAAATTCACTTACAATATCATAATCACTCAACTGAAAATTGGCAAATCCCGCAAACAAAAAACTAAAAGCATTTTTAGCAGCTTCTCTACTACCAGAACCAGATGGAGAAAAGAAATCACCCGCAGCGATATCAGCATTGGCTTCATCGGATGGCGATTTATCTCTAAATAACCCAGAAATAACATTATCCAAAAGCTGGCTTGTAAAAGTCCCTGCAAATACCTGAATTGCTTGTGGAATAATCGTTTCCACCTGTGCACCATACAATCCAGCAATTTGTTGATTGGTATATGCCGCTTGCTGCGCCGGGCTCAAAGAATTAATTTGCTGTTTCACAAGCTCAGACGGAGTGGTGATATTCCCAGATAGATAACTCTTTACATCCTTAAACCCATCTCCTTGCAATCGCTCTAATGCACTGCTAAAGACAGCAGTGGCCTCATATTTTTGTAACGTAGAAATTCCCCCAAGCGCCACACCAAAATCACTTTGATCAACACTAATAGAAGAAGCGAATGTTTTTCCAATAAACTCACGAGTATTTTTTCCAAATGTTTGTTCAAAATTTTCTTTACTCCACTGATGTTTAAGTTGATTGAACGTACAATCTGGCTGTGGATCACCTGGACCGGTAATACTAAACAAGTCACCTATCCCAATTTGCAAAAAAACTTGCAATCCCAAATCAAGATCTCCATTACAAAAATCTAACCCAAAAGCATTTTGCCCAAGTTCTTGTACCCCGCTTGCCAATGCATCACCAGCAACATCTCCAAGATAATTATCCCAATCTTTCGTAAAAATAAGTGGCTTTTGCCCAAAATCTCCAGATGCCAAATACACAGCCGAATCATACGCCAATTTTCTGGTAAAATACGACACCATATTCATAGCTCCCCCCAAAAGCCCAGAAAGCAAAGCTTGGCGCCAACCAAGAGTGGTATCTCTTCCATAAAAATATGCTTGAAGCCCTAAATCACTAACCTCAAATTGTGCATGCGCTGGAGTTGGCATTAAAATTTGCCCCAACAAAAACAACACAATAAATCCTTTTGTAAAAAATTGCTTCATCCGAGAAAAAACTGTATGGGAACGAGGCATAAAATATTATTCAATAGCATTACCAAATTGCTGTGAAAAAAGTTGATTTGCTATGGTTACCAACTGTTCATCACTCACTTCGGCAAGTTGTTCAGGCTTTACTTGTCCGGAACTTACCAAAAAATCACGAAGTTCCGCAGAATTTTGGATTAATTTTTGTAACTCAGCAATAGTAGCTTCTTTATTATCTTCACCAACAAATGCATCAAGTGCTTGCTGATCAGGAGGAACCACATCTTGAGAAGAATCACCCACAGCTTGCGTATCTATACCAGACAAAATATCTAACGCATCAAGCGGATTTACCACATGTTGTTGAACGTCAGCACCAATCAATGATTCTTCTTGTGCCGGATCAATATCAGCATCAACCGTTTCACAAACACTTCCTTTTGGACAAAGAGGATCTGTTCCTTGTTCGATTTCAATATTATCATTTATGCCATCAGAATCAGTATCAGGAAGGTATGGACTTGTTTCATAAAAAGTTAATTCATCATAATCATACAACCCATCACCATCAGTATCAGTACTCTGCAAAAGCAATGTTTCATTATCCACCAAAGAATTAAGATCACGAACTTCTTTTGCTGTTCGCACGGCAAATGGATTATAAATGGTATTTCTCATCTGCAAAAATCCCACCCCTACCACCAGAATAGCAAATACCAATAACAAAACAAAGCCTGTTTTTTGTCCAGCGCTTAATTCATGAGGAGACACGTCTTGTGGAGATAGGCGAAAATCAGTCATGTACCTATAACTGTTCGTAAAATTAATACAAGTATATCATAAAATAAAAAACCACGGAAAACCCGTGGGGGATAAATTTTGTACTCAAACAGAAAAAGGAAAAATATTCCTGAATACGTATTCTACTCAAATATAATTGTATTTGTAATTAGAGGTTTGGGGTGGACAACCTAGCTGAATAGTAAATATATCCAATTATAATAAAAACAACAGCAATTTTGTCCACCCCAACACTTTTGTTTCTTTTGTCACCAAAAGAAAAAAGAAAAAGAATACCAATATATTATCTATGTATTATTGTTATAGTTAAAAATTCTTTCAACCAACTGTCTCCATTCAGAAAGAGATACAGCTTCTGCACGAATTTTTTCATTTCCACAAATATCCTGAATAGCAGCCTTCACCACCACAGCATCAATATTTAATCCTGTAGCAATATTTCGCCATGCTTGCTTCCGCTTATTTGCAAAGGCAGCCTTCACCACCCGAAAAAATTGTTCATCGTTCATGCTCCTATTAGAAATATCTTCTTGACGATGAACCTGAATATGAACAACCGCTGAATCAACTTTTGGTGAAGGCCAAAATGATCCTCTTGGTACTTTGCAGACAATATGCGCCTCACCATAATACTGAACAGACACCGCAAGCAAACTCATGTCTCCAGGCTTAGCAACAATACGATCAGCAACTTCCTTTTGTACCATAATAATTACTCGTTCCGGAGGATGTTCCTGCTCCAAAAACATCCGAATCACCTGAGACGTAATTTGATATGGTAAATTTGCAATCACCTTATATACAGGCAATTCCCCTTGAGAGAAAAAATGAGAACTGGAAAATTTTTTTAATACATTCCCCCAAATAATATCTATATTAGGATACTCTTTTTGTTGATCTTCCCAATACGGCTGCAACGTTCGTTCAATTTCAAAGGAAACAACTCGTTTCACCAGTGGCGCCATAGCCAACGTAAGCACTCCAAAACCAGGGCCAACTTCTACCACCGTATCGCTTGAGGTAAGCTCCCCTGCCTCAATCATCATTTCTATCGGTTTCTTTGAAATTAAATAGTTTTGCCCATATGCTTTTGACGGAGAAAACCCATACCGCAGAGCAAGATCTCGCAAAAAACTCGGACGCAATAAATCATCGTATCTCATACAAACTTTTTAGGAATACCTTTTGGAAACCGCAATACAAACACGACAAAAACCAACAATACAAAAGCAATAATAAATGGAGCCCGAATATCATACGATACCAAAAATCCTGCACAAAGTAATAATGGAATATCCACAAACCCCTTAATAGTATTCGATAAAGAAACAAACGTCGCCCGATTATAGGAATGACTAAATTTGTGAAATATTTCAGAAAAAAGCGGAGTACGAATATACTCAACGTACGCAAGTAAAGAAAAACATACCAGCGTTACATACCACCACTGCGTAAAATACACCAACAACATACACAAAAAAGAAAACAATACACACAACTGATTCAATCGAATTATCCGTAAACGCAAAGACACCAAAGGAAATATCCGCTGAATATTCAATACCGTAACAAAAGAAATCAACTGAAATACAAATCCCCACACCAACCCAATAACCACAATAGACACACCAAACTGCACAAAAATTTGCTGATAATACCGCCAAATAATAAACACAGCAGTGAATGCAAAAAACCGATTCAAA